>CAYZLP010000022.1:0-17163 GCA_964478635.1 uncultured Caldilineaceae bacterium | reverse complement strand
CTAGTACACCGCGGCGTAAATACCACGGCGGAAATCGGGTAGGTCTACCTCTGGTAGCAACCGTCGACTTATTTCCGCCGGGATTTACTAGGTTCATTTCCGCCGGGATTTACTGGCGCTGACTGCGATTTGGCGCTTGCATCAAGTGCCCCGCGGTGGCTGATTCACCCCCGTTACCGGATTTGAGCATGCGTAGTGAAGACATTGTATCGTAGTCCAAGTATTGTGAGTGGCATCCATGTGGCAACACGCTGAACGACATAAAGCTCCACGCCTTCTGTGGGTTCATGCTGCTCCTCTCTTGTCGGCGCTAGATGGGGCAACATGGCTTGAGACAACGCGGCATCTGCGCCTCATCGGGTGGGATGTTGTCTTGCTCGGAGAAGGACCACGCGGACCGCATGACGTAGGTGGAGTCGAAGTACAGTGTCTACCCAAACCTGGACGGTACTTCGTCGGCACGGTATTGTTTCATCTGTCGGTATTACGCCTGATCATCAGGCATTTCAATGAAGTTGATGTCATATTGTTCCACCAAATGTCGGCAATCTGGTTTCTTCCATTGAAGCTTCTGCGAACGGTGATGGGTCGTAGGCATCCCAAGTTCGTCATGGACACACGCGATCTCCCGACGACGGAAGGTGGATTTAAGAACCGCCTTCGAACCGCCTATTTTTCATTCGTGCACTGGCTCGCCAATCATGTTGCTGATGGTCAGACGGCAATAACGGAACGGATGGTAGAACTGGTCAACATACCCGCCGATAATTTATGGGGAATTTGGCCGTCCGGCGTGGAGGTTGCTCGGTTTGCTGACGCCCAGGATGGACGCATGTGGCCACGGCAGGATCAACCGGTTCGGCTATGCTATGTTGGCAAACTCCACCTGGAACGAAATCTGATTCCTCTTTGCCAGGCGGTCAAGAACGCCAATGCTGAGCAACAGTATTTTCAACTCGATTTAGTGGGCAAGGGTCCTCATGAAGACGTTCTTCGCCGGCTGGCTGCGGAGGCGCGATCGGGCATTGCGGTAATCGATCCAGTGCCCCATGATCAGGTTCCGGATATTCTGCGCAGGGCGCATGTCGGCGTCACTTCCCTGCCCGATCCGCAAGACAAGAAATTCCAGGCATCCAGCCCGATCAAGTTATTCGAATATATGGCGGCCGGCATGCCCATACTTTCCACCAACAATCCCTGTCATACAGACGTAGTGGGTGAAGGACAGTACGTGTTCTGGGCGGACGCTGCAGCACCTGCAGCCGTCCAAGATGCCCTAGCCGCAGTCCGGGCAAATCAAGCCCGGCTGGGCGAACTTGGTGAAGAGGCGTTTGCCGCAGCGGACGATTGGTCCTGGCGGGCGTCGGCCTCTAAGCTGAGCAAAGCGCTTTCCGTAGGGCTAGATGCGCCGGCAGTTCAGTCGGTTGTCGGTGTTGTTTCATATGATTCTATGGAATAGCGGCGGGTTTCGCCATTCGTACGCCGCAAAGCGTATCGCAGCCAAGAGGAGAACTCATGATTATCAGCCATAAACATCGCTATCTTTTTGTTGAACTGCCCCACACTGGGACTACGGCAATCACCAAAGAATTGCGACTCAACTACGATGGCGAATCGATTTTGTTCCGGCACGCAACCTATCAGGAGTTCCTGCTGCACGCTACGGAAGACGAGAAGCGCTATTTCGTCTTCTCCTGCATTCGTAATCCTATGGATGACGCAGTAAGCTGCTATTTTAAGTATCGAAATCAAGTCAAAGGGTTTATCGGCTTTGACGTTGACAGCAAACCGTCTTTTTCAGATTGGCGCGATATCTCCCGGCGGATCATCTATCGTTTCCGGTACAATCGCTACCGCTTCGTGCATGACAATGATGCGAGCTTCGCGCAGTTCTTCATGAAGTATTATCAGCTGCCCTACGATAACTGGAGCTCACTTTCTCATCATAATTTCGACTATATCATTCGCTTTGAGAATCTACAGGACGACTTCGCCACAGCCCTGTCCATGCTAGGAATCGATCAGATACGACCGTTACCGGTTGTGCACAAGACGTCCGGCCGCTCACAGGATTTTTCGGTTTACTATACCCCGGAAACACGCGCACGCGCCGGCAAGATTTTCGGGCCCTACATGAGAAAATGGGGGTATGAATTTCCTGAAGACTGGGGAGATGTTTCGCACTCTTCGGTTGATGAAATGAAGTATCGTAGTTTGGGAGTTGTGAAACGGTTTGGTTGGCGTTATCTGCGGCCGGCAGTCTACTCCCTGACAGTCAATAAACGCAATCCTAGAGCTTTGGATCCCCGTCCGACCGATCTGGCAGAAACGAATGGATAGAGGGAATCAGTGGCGACACCGGAAAACGTTGGGACTCGTATGAACGAGCAGATGACCGCGGCTGTGCACAAATTAAACGACTACATTGTTCGGACCCACTGGAATTCCGATCATCTCGTCGGTCCTGACCCTGTGGGCAAGGTCCAGTGGCGCATTACCCGTTTCGTGCGTTCCTATGTGCCCCAACTGCCCAACGACGACCGCTATGTCTATCTGCAGGGCATGGCCTACTGGATCAAGGCCAATCTTCGCCTGTGGGAACTGACGGGCGAAGAAGGCTACCTGGAGAAGGCCCGGCGCAGCGCCGACTACATGGTGGCGCAGCAGTCGGCCGACGGCATCTGGCTCCATCCGCCGATCCCGGGCCGGCGCGGTTTCGTGTCGACGGTGGAGGGCGTCTGGGCCAGCCTGGGGTTATTGGCCATGTATCGGGCCGATCCGCAGCCTGCTTACCTTGAAGCCGCCAAGCAGTGGTACGCGGTTCAGACCGAACAGATCGGCTTTCAGCCGGCGCCTACGGGCATCTCGGCCAACTATTATGCCCATTCGACGATTCTGGTGCCGAATGTGACCACCATGCTCATCTGGCTCTGTGCGGAACTGGTCGATCTCACCGGCGACGCGCATTTTGGGACCTATATCGATCCCATGCTGGAATTCATCGAGTTCAGCCAGTTGGCCAGCGGCGAGTTGCCCTATGAGGTCGATCATCGACCCCACTTCATGTGCTACCAGTACAATTCGTTCGAGTTCATGGATCTGGCCAACTACTACGCATTGACGCAGAATTCGGCCGTCCTGCCCGTACTGGGCAAATTGGCTGGCTTCTTGGAAACCGGGGTAACGTCCGTCGGCAGCTGCCGCTATAACTGCGACAAGCAGTTTCCCGAAGTCAATTACTGGACTGCAGCGCTGGCCACGGCTTTGGCCAAGGCCCAGTCACTTGGCTTGGGAGATTATGCCGCGGCCTCCCGACATGCGCTGCGCCATCTGCTGGCCCGCCAACGGCCCGACGGCGGCTTCGATTTTTCCTATAAGAATTACCGTATGCTGCGGGATGCTCGATCGTATCCCCGCTACCTTTCCATGATTCTCTATCTGCTGCTCGTTCACGTTGATCAGAAGCCTGCTCTGCAGGGTGCGGGCTCCGCCGTCGACAGCCCGAAGATACTCGTAGGATCGCGAGTCTGACGATGCATATCACCTATATTCTCCTGCATTTTCCTTATCTCACCGAGACCTTCGTGGCGGAGGAGATGCGCGCACTGCGTGAGCGAGGAGAGGAGATATCGATCGTTTCGCTGCTGGAGCCCGGCGCCGGCCCGGTCCAGCGCGATTCACAGGCCTTGTTGCCCTATTGCTGGTATGCGCCTTCGTTGATCGCACCGAAACTCTGGTTTGCCCAGCTATATTTTCTGTTTGCCGCCTTTCCGCGCTATGTCAGCTTGCTGTGGCGCCTGTTGCGTCAACCCTATCCCGATCACCCGCTTCAACTCTTTGCCAAGCGCCTGGTCATTTTCCTGAAAGCAGGCGCCACGGCATACGAATTGCGCACACGGCAAATCGACCTGTTGCATACGCACTTTGCCTGGCTGGCAGGCGCAGCAACCTGGATCTGCTCGGAACTGCTCGATGTTCCCTATACGGTAACGACCCACGCGTTCGACATCTATGCCACCGAAGATTTGCTCGATGTGACGAGCGCCAACGCCGCCCGGGTCTTCACCATTTCGGACTATAACCGAAAGAACATTATCACCCGCGGCAGCTGCCATGCGGACGATATCCAGGTAATTCACTGCGGCGTCGATATCGATCGGTACCGCGGACTCGGTAGCGCTGTCAGGCCTTCAAGTGATGACGCTGTGCTGCAGATTGTGGCCGTGGGGAGCCTCAACGAGAAGAAGGGCCACGAGTACCTCATTCAGGCTTGTGACCTGGTACGCAAGCAGGGGATTCGTTTCCAGTGCGATATCATCGGCGGCGGTAGTCGTGAGCAAGCACTGCGTCAGCTGATTCAACAGCTGGGTCTGGATGACTACGTCACCCTTCACGGCGCCCTGCCCCACGAGGCGATCCTGGAAGCATACGGCCGGGCCGATATTTTTGCCCTGGCCTGCGTCGTGGCCGCCAACGGCGATCGGGACGGCATCCCCGTGGCCCTGATGGAAGCAGGCATTGCCGAATTGGCCATCGTCTCGACGGCAGTATCGGGGATTCCCGAGTTGGTCCGTCATGAGGAGACCGGCCTGCTTGTACCGGAGCGGGACGTGACGGCGTTGGCGGACGCGATCGTGCGCCTCAGCCAGGATCCCGGCCTGCGCCGGCGCCTTGGCGTCAATGCCAAAGAGCTCGTCCTGGCGGAGTTTAGCTCTGATGGTCTTGCCGATCAACTAATCGAGGCGATGGGCGAAATCGTCGGGCGCCCCAGCGGCCAGCCCCTGCGTAGCCCCGAAACCCGTACGGCTGAGCGCGCCTGGATACCGCCCGGCTAGTACACGGCGGCGTAAATCCTTCGACGGTGCTCAGCACCAGTACCACGGGGAAATGGGGCAGGTCTACCGCTGGTAGCAACCGTCGACTTATTTCCGCCAGGCTTTACTAGCCGCCACACCGAATGAAAGCTTGCAGCAGGCGCCGGGTACTTACCCGCCAAAGCGAGGAGACCCCCTGAGTGATGGCGTATTGCAAACGTGAACTTCCCGGCGCTTTTTACAGCGCTTGCGGATTCCTGCCTGAAAAATGAAACGGACGGTAATCGATGAAAATTTCAGTTTTTGGCCTTGGCTATGTAGGATGCGTCTCGGCGGCATGCATGGCGAACGACGGCAATACCGTTGTGGGCGTTGATGTGAATCCGAGTAAGGTCGCGGCGATTGCGGCCGGACACTCGCCCATTATTGAGCCCGGCCTGGATGAATTGCTGGACAAGGCAGTGAAGAGCGGACAACTTTGTGCAACACAGGATGCAGACGAGGCCGTGCGCAACACCGACGTCAGCGTAATCTGCGTCGGCACGCCCAGTAACGGCAACGGCAGCCTGAAACTCGACTACGTAGAGCGGGTCTGTGAAGAGATCGGGCAGGCCCTGGCTGCCAAGGAAAGCTACCATACTGTCGTCATCCGCAGCACGGTATTGCCCGGTACCGTACGCAATGTTGTGCAGCCCATTTTGGAGGAGCACTCCGGCAAGCAGGCCGGCCGGGACTTTGGCCTGGCCATGAACCCGGAATTTCTGCGCGAAAGCAGTGCGATCCGCGATTACTACAACCCGAGCCTGATCGTCATCGGAGAACTGGATGCCCAAAGCGGCGAGGTTGTGTCAAATCTCTACAAGTCGATTGACGCAGAAGAGGTACGGCTGGATCTGGAATCGGCTGAAATGGTCAAGTATGTCAACAACGCCTTCCATGCCATGAAAGTCGTCTTTGCCAATGAGGTCGGTAACCTGGCCAAATCCCACGGGATCGACGGGCGGACCGTCATGGATGTCGTTTGCCGGGATAGGCGCCTGAATATCTCACCTGCCTATCTGAAGCCCGGCAATGCCTTCGGCGGCTCCTGTCTGCCCAAGGATGTCCGTGCGCTGGGCTATCGTGCCAAGGAATACGACGTGGAGACGCCTCTGCTCTCTTCACTGTTGCCGAGCAATCGCCTGCAGATCGAGAAGAGCATCCAGATGGTCGAAGCGGCGGGTGGGCGCAAGATCGCCGTGTTGGGCCTGAGCTTCAAGGCCGGCACCGATGACGTGCGCGAGAGTCCCACCATCGTCTTGATCGAGACGCTTGTCGGACGGGGCTATCAGCTCAGCGTCTACGACGAGCATGTTCAGATCGATCGCCTCATGGGCGCCAATAAGTCGTTTCTGGAGGCGGAACTGCCCCACATTGCCTCCCTCATGCGTGCGTCTGTGGAGGAAGCTGTGGCCGATGCGGAGGTAGTGGTCATTGCCAACGGCGGCAAAGCCTATCGCCATCTAGTTGAAGCGCTGGGACCGGATCAGATCCTCATCGATCTCGTCGGCGTCGTCGAACCAGGTCACACACCGGAGGAGCGCTATGACGGCATCTGCTGGTAAGAAAATCTTGATGCTGGTGGAAAACAATCCATACAGCGAAGATATCCGCGTCAAGCGGGAAGCCCGGGCCTTGATCGAAGCCGGCTACGGCGTCACCGTGATCTGCCCCAGCTCGGCCAAGGAAAAGCGCAACTCGGGCGCGGATGGCGTGAAGGTCTATGCCTATCCTGCGCCGCCCGGCGGCAAGGGCATCCTGGGTTATGTCTGGGAATACGGCTATTCTCTGGTCATGATGTTTCTCCTCTCGCTGGTCGTCTGGCTGCGCGAAGGGTTTGACGTGGTCCATGCCCACAATCCGCCCGACATGCTGGTCTTTGTCGGCGCATTCTACAAGTTGATGGGCAAGAAGTTCGTCTTCGACCACCATGATTTGAGCCCGGAGATGATCGCGCTGCGCTATTCGGGCGCCAAGCAGACAGTGCTGCGCAACGTCCTGGTCTGGCTGGAGCAGCTCAGCTGCCGCGTGGCCGATCATGTCATCGCCACCAATCAGTCCTACAAGGAAATGGAGATGGCGCGCAGCGGCCTGCCCGCCGAGCGCATCACCATCGTTCGCAACGGCCCGTCGGAAAAGATGCAGCCCGTGGCGCCCGATCCTGAACTGCGGGCCCGGGCCGGAACGCTCCTCGGCTATGTGGGGATCATGGGGCCCCAGGACGGAATCGACTACCTTTTGCGCGCCATACGGGAGCTTGTCTATACCCTGAAGATGGATGACGTTTACTGCGTCATTATCGGCAAGAGCGATTACCTGGAGGAACTCAAGGAACTGGCCGCCGAACTGGGCATTGCCGACAAGGTCTGGTTTACGGGCTGGATCTCCTATGCCGATCTGCTGCGCTATCTGTCCACGGTCGACATCTGCGTGGCGCCCGATCCGTCCAACCCCTTCAACGATCGCTGCACCATGATCAAGATGATGGAATACATGGCCATGGGCAAACCGATCGTGGCCTTCGACCTGCCCGAACACCGGGTCACGGCCGGTGATGCGGCGACCTACGCTCGCGGCAATGACGAGCTGGATTTCGCTGCCCGCATTGTCGCGCTGGCCAATAACCCCCAGCAACGTGAGGCCATGGGCGCAATCGGGCGCAGTCGCATTATGACCGAACTGGCATGGTCGTTTCAGATTCCCAAATTGCTCCGGGTCTATGCCGGTCTCACCGAGACCCCGGGCAAAGCTCAGGCGTATCAACCGACCAAGGAGGTATGGACCCACGACACGTCTGACTGACCGCAGAACAGTCTTCGAACAATGTGACTATATAGCATATCCTTGATAGAACGCGGATTAGGCCGATACAAGCCACAAAGAATCCGTGGAGATCTGCCCAATCCGCCTAATCCGCGTTCTATCGGATGCGTAGCTGAACAGTCACCGAACAACGAAAGGAACGGGAATGGCCCCCGATGACCGGATTGTCCATTACGACTTCAACGACATCAATCACAGCAGTTTCTTCCTCACCGGCTTTCTCGAGAATCCTCATGCAGACCGCTATCGTTTTGCCGTCAACCGATCGGTGCCCGATATCCTCCGTGGGCGGGCAAATGATACGGCCTGGCAGCAGAATCTCTTCGCAATCAGCCTCTTTGAGGCCGAGATAGAGAATGAACGGTTTCTCTTCTGTATTGACACGCACGATAGTGCAATCCGCGAGGTTGGCTACAATCTGCCTCTCCTGGAGAACGTGAGGTATTACTTTAAAGCCAACTACAATGCCGCCGTCATTGAGGATGACCCGACCTTGCGTCGGCATGCAGGAAAAATCATCCCGACCACGCCCTATTTCCCGCTGCGACTTCCGCGCTCTACAATGTTTTTGCCGCGCCTGATGCCCAGTGACGACCTCAATTGGACGTTCCAGGATGCACGCTCGCGAGTCAATCGGCTTCGCAGCCTGGTGCCCCTCGATCAATTGAGGGCGCTGCGCAACAAGCCGAAAGATATCGACGTGTTCTTTGTGGTAGCCCACTATCGGAAGGAACATCATTCGGATATTACGAAAACGCGCTATGAAATCGTCGAGCGCTTGAGTGCAAGCCCCAAAATCAATGCAGTCACCGGCCTGATCAGCTACAAAGCGTTGCCGCCAGAGTTGGCGCATCTGCACATCGAACGTTTCGACCAGGCTACCTACTTTGATTATCTGGCCAGATCCAAAGTGGCCATCTATGTACGGGGTCCCCACGACTGTCTCTCCTTCAAATTTGGGGAGTTACTGGCTTTGGGAAAACCGGTCGTCGGCCAGAAGATCCTGAATAATGCCGATTCTCTCTATCGTCACCCGTACTTTTCAGACCAGTTTGCCTTTGAGAGCGCTGAATCCATCGTGGGTGAAATCGAGAATTTGCTGGACCAACCCGAAAAGATCGCCGAGTTACAGCGCTCCAACGCCGCTGTCTTTGATTCTTACCTGACGCCGCAAGCCTCCGTCGGCGATATTGTGGCGCACCTCTACGACACCAATTGATTGAAACCTCAGCCACGAGAAAGAGAGTGTATAGATGAACCGAAACGTAATCGGGTTGATTCCTGCCGCCGGCAAGGGGACACGGATCTCGCCCTTGCCCTGCAGCAAAGAGCTTTTCCCTATCGGCTTTCACCAAGTTAATCACAATGGCGACACCAAGCTATTGCCCAAGGTAGTCAGCCATTACCTGATCGATCAGATGCAGACCGCCGGGGTGGAAGAGATTGTCATGGTCGTCAGCAGCGGCAAGATGGACATCCTCGAGTATTTCGGGAGCGGCAGCGCCTTCGACCTCCGCATCATGTATCTGTTTGACGACAATCTACGCGGCATGCCCCAATCGATGGATTTGGCCTGGCCCTGGCTGCAAGCGCGGACGGTCGTATTCGGCATGCCCGATACGATTTTTTCCCCGCCGGATGTCTATGACCAGATGCTTTCCCGGCTGGAAGAGCAGCAAGCCGACGTCATGCTGGGCGTATTCCATACGGACCGGCCGCAGAAACTCTGTGTGGTGCGTCTCGATGATGCCGGCAAAGTCGTACACATGGAGGACAAACCTGCCGTTACCGATCTCACGACGGCCTGGGGGTGTGGCTGTTGGAGCCCCAGGTTCTCCGTCTTTATGCATCAGTTCCTCCAAGAACATCCAACCTCCGCCGACGGCAAGGAGACCGTGCTCGCCGATATCTTCTTGGCGGCCATGGAGGAAGGACTGGCCGTGCACGGAATTTGCTTCGAGGAGGGAGAATACTTGGACGTCGGTACACCGCTGCATCTGGCGACCGCGGTCGATCGGTTCAGCAACGGTTTTCACGGGCGCTGATCTACCCTTATAGTGGAATTAGAGCCTATCCGAAAATTCGGTTTTGGATCCCGATTCTTTGCCAGCCAGAGTGTTCGCCACAGAGAATTTTCGGACAGATTCTTGATCAAATCGGACTTCTCTACGCAGTACCATAAGCGGCAGGGCATTACCTGAATGTCCTGCTGTCCTGTGGTTGTCGCACAGATCCCCTTCCACGTCGCCAGCTTGATGTTTTCATACCACACGAAATCCGCTCCGGGTCAAACTCATGCTCGGAACACCTGCGGCTCTGAGAAGGATTTAGCAAGTTAATCCCGATAAACAGCCTGTAAGTTCTATTCGCTGCGCTATGTCATATGTTGCAAGAGTTTGGAAACATGGCAAAACCAAATACCCGTATACTCTTTTACGACTTCGCTGATATCAATTACAGCAGCTATTGGTTGGCCGGTCTGATCGAGAATCAGAATCGGTACAACTATCAGTTCTCCGTGTCACGGGCAGCGCCTGCTGATTTGCTGAGCTATCGGGCGTCAAACGAGCTTAAGAAGAATCTTTTCTCCATCAGTATTTTTGAGGCACAGGTTGACGGCGATCGGTTCCTGTTTTGCATTGATGCCCATGACAACGCCGCCTATGAATCTGGCTATAATCTTCCCTTGCTTGAAACCGTCCGTTATTACTACAAAGTGAATTATAACGCCGCTGCGATTCACAGTGATCCGGTGCTGCGTACCTACGTGCATAAGATTCGTCCCGCCCAGCCAAACTTCCCCGTGCGCCTGGCCAATCCACTGCGTATGCTGCCGAGACCAGTACCCAATCAGACAATGGATTGGGACTTTCTGAAGATGAAACAGCGTGCCAAGCGGGTTTTTGATATGCGCTCGCTGGCGGATTTGCGTGCAATGCGCCAAACCCCCAAGGATATTGATGTTTTCTTTGCCGTAGCCTATTATCACAAACAGGAACACTCCGGAATCACCGAAGCCCGCCGCGAGATTGTTGAGCGTCTTTTCGATCATCCCGACATCAACGCAGTGGTGGGGCTAGTGAGCTACCAACCCCTGCCCCCAGAGTTGGCGCACCTCCATATCGATCGTTTCGACGAAAAAACCTATCTCAACAATATCGCGCGCGCAAAAACGGCCATCTATGTGCGGGGGCCTCACGAATGCCATTCTTTCAAGTTTGGCGAATTGCTGGCAATGGCCAAACCGATCATCGGCCAAACCATATTGAATAATCCTGAAGAGTTCTACAACTACCCCTGTTTTGATGAACAGTTTGCGTATGAGACTCCACAGCAGATTGTGGAGCGAATTGCTGCGCTAATAGAGGAACCTGAGATGCTCCAACGTCTCACCCAAACCAATGCCCGAATATTTGATGAATTTATGGTTCCACAAGTTGCCACAGCCCGTATTTTGCAGGATATCATCCCAGACAGCGTGCCTGCGCCCTCCTCATCCGTCGCCAATGTGGCCATGTAACAAGTTGATGCATGCGGAAAGACAGCCAGGACTTTCTTTTCAGTGTTCGCCGGCGCCGGGAATATGGCGCCGTTGACAGAACTCGAGGCTAACATGACGATTGAAACAACGGAAGCCGAATTGCATTTCGACCCTGCACCTGAACTGATGGCAGCGCCACCAGAGATGACTCAGGTAGGTGGTCGCCATACATTGGCGCAATTGAATCGCCATTCTTTGATAGATGCCCCCACGCGTTCGCTTGGCGCGCTCTTACACCAGCGAGATCCCGATGATCCCGTACGAATCGGCGTGATTGGTTCAGGATACATTGCACGCGGGCTGGTCCTGATGCTTGAGGCGTTCCCTGAATTCGAGACGACTGCCGTGTTGACTCGCTCCGATATCGCCGCACGTCAGGGCTTCCAGGATCGGCAACTGCTCACAAACTCACCGGCAGAACTGATTGACAACGCGGATCTGGTGATCGAGTGCAGCGGGGATCCAATATATGGGACGGAAATTCTTGCACAAGTATTGGGAGCCGGCCTGCCCGTCGTCACCATGAATACCGAACTGCAGGTGACTTCCGGATCCTTTCTGGCGCGTCTTGGCTTTATTACCGAAGCTGAGGGAGACCAACCCGGATGTATTGCCGCGCTGAAGGAAGACGTCACGGCGATGGGGTTCACTCCCCTGGTCTATGGCAATCTCAAAGGCTTCATGAACTTGACGCCAACATTGGAAGAAATGCAGTACTGGGCGGATCGCCAGGGAATCAGCGTCCCCATGGTCACGGCCTTTACCGACGGGACGAAGGTTCAGTTTGAGCAAGTGTTGGTCGCAAATGGTCTGGGCGCGGAATTGGCCATACCGGGCTTGCTTGGCTATGCTGCTAACAGTGTCCAAGAGGGCGCAAATCAATTGGCCCAACGAGCGGAGGAGATTGGGAAGCCCATCTCTGACTATTTGCTCTCGGCGCCGCAGACCGGCGCCAAATTGCCGCCCGGTGTCTTCATTACCGGCAAACATGACCTTGTTCAGCAAGACTTTCTCCGCTACTATAAGCTGGGTGAAGGACCCTATTATACGATTGTACGCGATTTCCATCTTCCACATTTGGAAATCATCAAGACTGTACGTCGCGTCCTGGAACGAGGAACGGTGCTGCTGAACAACAGCATTTTGCCTGTAGCCAGCGTTGCCGCCGTCGCCAAGCACAGGCTCTCACCAGGAATGAATATCCAGCGCAGCATCGGCAGTTTTGACATACGCGGCATTGCGATCCGAATTGATGATGAACCGGAGCATGTTCCGCTGGGCTTGCTGGCGGGTGCGACCTTGAAAAGAACGATCGAACCCGGCGAGACGATTGGTTTCGACCATGTCGATCTGCCCGAGAGCCTTGCGTTGGACGCGTGGTTCGACACGCTGAATCTGGTACGCAACAGTTCGACATAGCAGGATGCCGGCGTCGACTACCTAAAGCTGACTACGACCGCATGGGCTGCGCAGCTGCCAACAGCGTTAGGGAGACAAAGTTAGTGTCGAAGCAGAATGCTCAAACCGGCGTCCCCTTTGAATTATCATTCGCTGCCGAGCAGAAAGACGCAAATCCGTACTGGGATTATCAACCGCAGATCCTTTTGTCTGGACCGGACGGGCAGCAATCCGCGATTCCGCTGTTTTGGCGAGGTGATCGTCGATTCGCTGCCCGGATTTGCCCCCAAAATGTTGGGACCTATCGTTACCAAATGGTTGACCCTGCGGATCGGCATGCATTTGGACCCGACAGCAGTGGGACCTTTGCGGTTGCAGCATATTCCGGCGCAAACTCCCTTTACATCCACGGCTCGATTCGCTCCAGTCCGGACCGACGTCATCTAAGTCACAATGATGGCGAGCCTTTTTTTTGGCTGGCCGATACTTGGTGGTACGGCGCTACCAGACGTTGCAGGTGGCCGGAAGACTTTCAACAACTCGTTGCGGATCGGGCGGCGAAAGGGTTTTCCGTCGTTCAGATGGTTGTAGGTATTCCGCCGGAGATTGATGCCGATCACCCAAGCGTTGAAAATGAAGGCGGACACCCTTTCCTGCGTCGCTGGGACCTCGTCAATCCGGCCTATTTCGACTACGTCGACCGGCGTATCGAAGCGTTGGTGGAAGCCGGGATTGTACCCTGTATTCTGGGGGGGTGGGGATATCAAGTTGACTGGATGGGTCGAGAAGCAATGCAGCGCTACTGGCACTATTTGGTCGCCCGCTATTGCGCTTTTCCGGTCGTCTGGTGTTTGGCCGGCGAGAGCGATCTCCTCGATCTGCCGATTCAAAGCGCCAGTCCTCGCAACAGTGCCTTGATGGGTTCACTTTATCGGGCTGGGGCGAAATTGCCGAGCCCGACTCGAGGTTGGGCCAAGAAAACGCTCCAGATGCTGCGCCATCCGGGGCTAGATATTCAGGAGCGGCGAGAACAGCGTCGCAAAGAGTGGTGCGTGATCGGTGAATCGATTTCCAGCATCGATCCGTATGAACATCTCATCACCACCCACCCCACAGCGGATACCACTTCTCACGAGAGTCTGCTGGATGCATCTTGGATCGGCATGACCGGTATTCAGTCAGGCCACAGCGAGGCGGCCCGTCACTCAATGGCGTCTAGAATCCTGGAAATTCGACGCAAGCATCCGCCTCTCCCAGTCGTCAACCTTGAACCCTGGTATGAAGGCATTTTGGGGCAGTTCTGGGCTGCCGATCAGCGTTTTGCTTTTTGGAGTTGTTTGCTTGCCGGCGCCGCCGGTCATTCTTACGGCGCGCATGGCCTCTGGCAAATGGCCCAGGACGACGCTTTTCTAGGTCATTGGGGATCGGCAAACTGGCACGAAGCCTATCAGTTGCCCGGTGCTGAACAATTGGGTCTGGGGAAGCGATATCTGCAGACGTTTGCCTGGTGGCGCCTACAGCCTGCTACGGATGCATTAAGTACTTCCGGCAGTCAAACTATGCCTTTTCTTCCGGCTGCCATATCGACCGAGGAACGAATTTGCCTCATCTATGCACCGACGAAAATCCCCACCGAGACTATGCTCTTTTCTCTCCCCGTCAGTTTTGGGCCCGTGCGGCTTGTCTGGTGGAATCCGCGTACGGGCGAACCGACGCCCGTAGACGACCAGGCAAGTCACCTGCGGTTTGATATGAGGCTTGGCTTGCCAGCAAAGCCAACTGAAGATGATTGGCTGCTTGTGATTCGTGAGGACGTTCTCTCAGACTCTTCGGCAAGTCACGGATAGCAAGACCAACAGTTCACCCCCGGGAGTACCCACGGCAGTTATCCATTCCTCCATTGACCAACATTGACAATGCCATCGAATCAGCAACCTGCTCCGCAAAACGGATCGGGTTGCTGCCTTTTCCGCGTTTCTGTCAAATCACTACAGCGGTAAATTTGCGAGATTTGGCAAATGCAAGGGATCGGGACGGGAACAGCGATTAACAAAATGTAAACTCATGGCGCTCCTCACACTGCCAGATCGTTATGTCATACACCAGATCATCTATATGCCATTGACGGTCCCATGCGCCAGACCAGATGCATGAGGTCGCACGGTGGATTGCGCCCGTTTTTATGGCTGGATGGCTTTGGGGCTTGTAGGAGACAAACAATGACCATTCATAATCCTGCGGTTAGTATCGGCCTCCCCGTTTATAACGGCGACAATTTTCTGGTGGCAGCAGTAGATAGCCTGCTTGCGCAAACATATGACGATTTCGAGTTGATTATCTCGGACAATGCTTCGAGCGATCGCACAGAGGAGATCGGGCGGTCTTTCGCCGCCAGGGATTCGCGCGTGCGCTACGTGCGCAACAATGTCAATTTGGGTGCAGCCCAAAACTATAATCAACTGGTTGACATGGCGGTCGGTCGATATTTCAAATGGGCAGCCCATGATGACATCTGTGCTCCCCAGTTTTTGGAGAAGTGCGTGGCCGCTCTTGAGGCTGAACCCGACGTCGTGTTGGCCCATACCTTGTGCAAGCAGATCGATGAGCGCGGCAATGTAATCAAGGCTTTGCCACCGCTGGAGCAATTGGCAGAAGCGACGCCTCACGAGCGCTTTCATGCCTTCATTTGCACCGCCCCCCATCAGAATTCAGTCTTCGGACTGATGCGTACCGCGGTGCTGCGCAAGACGATCAAGATCGGCGCATTCTCATCGTCAGACCGAATTCTCAATGCAGAACTGAGCCTCCACGGAAAATTCAGGGAGATACCCGAATACCTCTTTTTCAAGCGGATTCATGCCGCTGCGCACTGGAGCACCCACCGGACTCGACGCGAGCGCCAGACTTGGTATGATCCGCGGTTGGCCAATCAGAGAGCCTATCCGGTATGGCGTCTGTTTCAAGAACACGTTCGTTCTCTGAACCGTGCAGGGCTGTCTTGGAATGAGCGAGGATTGTGCCTGGCCTCTATGGGGCACTGGGTTGTCAAGAATCGGCGTCCTCTCCTTCGGGAATTGGTTTCTTAAAGGAACAGGGGAAAATCATGAAAATCCTGCAACTTATGGGCAGCGGCACGATCGGCACTGAAGAGATGGGACCGGTCTCCAATGACGTGTGTGAACTGTCCAACAATTTTGCTGCCCTGGGACACAGGGTGACCTTGATCGATGCCCACACCGATCTGGAGCGCCGCTTCCTTGCTTCGGCTGTAGAACTGGTCGAAGTAGATTCAGCGCCCGGCGCGCTCTTTTCCAAGGGAACGACAACCTATCGTCAGAGGTTGGCCTCCTGGCGGAATTTTCATCAGTACGTCCGGGCCGCGTTGACCGAACGAGACGGCTGGCTTTACGATGTGATCCATGTGCACCTGCCCATGGTTTCGTTTTTCCTCAAGAGGCTCTACGGCCACGACTATGTATATACGGCCCACACGCCTTCCTGGTATCTGACCTATCCGCAAGAGCGAAATTCTCTTGCCCCGACCGCACTGAAGCATCGCTTTACCGACGTTGGGCGCATGACGGAAATTGACACGATCAGGCGTTCCCGGTTGACCATTGCTTTGGGTGACTATCTGAAGCGCCAACTGCCTAATGCACCGATTCTGACCATTCAGAACGGCACGAATCTGGAGCGCTGGCCACTCATGGATCGTCCGGCGGCAAGATCCGAACTGGGCATTGAGCCGGACGAGTTTGCAGCCCTCTTTATCGGTCGGATTTCGGAGGTCAAAGGGGTGGACATACTGGTCCGGGCCATTGCCGAGCAAATGTCCGAAATGCCCAGATTGCGCGCCACGGCGGTCGGTTCTTTCAGCGGCACTTTCAACAACCGCAAAGAAATTACACCCTTTGCGAAGGCCGTATTTGAGTTGTCTGAGGGATTACCGATCGATTTTGTCGGCTTTGTCAACAACAAGACCGAAGAGTTCCGGCGCTATCTGGCGGCAGCTGACGTGGTTGTGGTGCCCTCGCGGGCCGATCATCAGCCGAACGTCATCTTGGAGGCCTTGGCCATGGGGACGCCCGTCATCGGCAGCGATACGGGCGGCATTCCCAATCTGATCTCACCGGACGTAGGTTGGCTTGTGCCGCGTGAAGACGCCAGTGCCCTGGGCAATCTACTGCGCACCTTGTATCATCAGCGTGAATTGCTGGAGACGAAGCGACCGAATTGCCGCCTGCATATTGAGCGGAACTTCACCTGGCGGAAGTCGGCTGAGCGGCACTTGGAAGCCTTTGGCAGGCTGCAATCTTCATCGGATGGCTTTTGGTTGCCGCGGTCAGATTCAACCTTCAGGGCATCTTTGTAGAGTTGACCGCGAATCCGGCCAAGAGCTTTCGCGTCGAACTATCTAGTAGCCTGTTAGGTTGATTTTTGTCATTCTGTTCGTGTAACGGCCGCCCTGCGGCAACGGGTCGGCCCGAAATCGTCGGATACGGCGACTGTCCGGTGAAGAATCTCAACGCAGCTGGAGAGCAGATTCTT
>CAYZLP010000021.1:0-17340 GCA_964478635.1 uncultured Caldilineaceae bacterium | reverse complement strand
TAGTAGGCATTGAATCCGGGAGCCGCCACGTAGGTGTGATAGCCGTCCGGCATCATGAGAATCGTGTTGTTGCGCACGGTGTAGTTAACCGCATCCGCGTCATCGTGATAGTAGCGGGTGATGCCGAAGCCGTCGTCGGGGCTCACCCGGAAAAAATACATCTCTTCGTGATAGGCCTCATCCGGCAGATTGTCGTTTTCGTGTTTGTGGGCCGGATAGGTGCTCCAGTTGCCGCCGGGGGTGAAGGTTTCACCCACGATCAGGCGGCGGGCCGGTAGATCGGGCTGGCCCGCTTCGGTCAGGATTTGGTTGAAGTAGCGCGTGAAGTTGAGCTTGCCCCATGTGCCGCTGGTGACGTGTTCCGGCGTGATCAGGTAGGGTTCGCCGGCCAGGTCGCTGGGCGCGCTGCAGAGGGCGATTTCGACCGGGCCCACGCCCGTCACGGCCGCACTGGTGCCGCAGGGCAGGTAGAGGGCATAGGGCGGCCCGTCGAAGACGGTGGCCCGTTCGCCGACTTCGCGAAAGGTGCGCAGGCCGACTTCAAAGGTCGCTTTGCCGCCCAGCAGGACCGCCACGATCTCGCGGTCGCCGGTAGAGAATTCATGGCGCTGGCCGTCCTCGAGGATCAGCAATTCGAAATCGAGAAGGCGGCAGGGATTCTCGGTCAGCGTGTTGCGGCCGTTGTCGGTTCCGACCGAAGTGAATACGGTTGCCATCAGGTTTCTTTACTCCTTTTGAGTGGACGGCACGCCCCAGAATTCCGGCGCACTGCCAGAGAAGCGCATGAGCGCCTCGAGCATGAAGTAATCGCCGAAGATCAGATAAGCGTCGACGGCGATGCCTTTGGGAATGTGGAGCGCACCATGTTTTAGCAGACCCTGCGCCTCCGGATCGTCGTCCCAGCAGTAGTTGAGCAACGCACTGAGTAACCGATTGGCGTAGGTGCGATATTCCTCAGCATGGGCGACATCGACCTGAATCAGGCGCTGGAGGCCGCACAGGGCAATGGCGGCGGCCGAACTGTCCCGATAGCGAGGCGCTCCGGCCGGGAGCCAGAAATCCCAGAGGGGAACATCATCGCCCGGCAATTCCGCCATGAAGCGGCGAGTCAACTTCCGGGCTGCCCGGCGCAGGAAGGACTGCTCCGGCTCCCAGTCCGCGGCAATGGCAAAGCCGAGAATGCCCCAGGCTTGCCCCCGGGCCCACAGCGAATCGTCGCTCACGCCCTGATGGGTTGCGCCGCCCAGCGGTGCGCCGGTCTGTTGGTCGAAGAAAAACGTATGATAGGTGCTGCCGTCAGGCCGCATGAGGTGCGCGGCCGTCGTGCGGGCATGGTCTAGTGCCATCGATCCATAGGTCGGGTTGCTGCTCTCTGCGCCGGCCCAGAAGAGCAGCGGCACATTGAGCATTGTATCCATGATCGTGCGCCCGCCCTCATCGGGATCGCCAATGGATCCCCAGGCTTGGACGTAGCGCCCTTTGGCATGAAAGCGGGCTGCCAGCAGATCCGCTGCGCGCAGGGCGAGGGCCCGGGCTGCCGGGTCGCCCGTAAGTTGATATTGAGCTCGGGCCGAGAGCGTGAAGAGGAAACCGAGATCGTGGGTAATGTGGATCTGACGGTCCAAACGCGCCTCGAAGGTCGGCAGGAGGGCACTGGCCTGATCGCGCAAGGTCGGGTCGCCGGTCCGGTCGTAGGCGAGCCAGAGCATGCCGGGCCAGAAGGCCGCCAGCCAGTTGTTGTTCTCGCGCAAGACGTAGCGGTGATCGTCACCATAGTTGGGAAAATGGGTGTCGAAGCGCGCGCAATTGCGCTGCACGCGTTCGACGGCCGTGATCAAGAACGTCTCGACGGAAGTCCGGTTTGGTGTGATGATCATGATGGCGGCCCTCGCGGCGCCGCATCCTGCCGGGTGGGTCTTCGGATGTGTGGTCGTACTGGTTCGTACCAGTTATAACATAAGTAATCGACCGTGTCAAGCCATTGGCATTTTTTCCGGTGCAACTCTGTGTGGGGGCACGCACGCAACTTCCCGGAAGAGGTCGTGAGATCCCGCATGACAGAAAGCCCTGTGACCTCTTCCGGGAAGTGATTCGCCTCCACCGTGAAATGCACCCGCATTTTTCTGCCGGTCGGGGCGGTTGCGAGGGAATGGAGATTGCTATACGATCAACAACAGGAAAACCAGGCACGACAGCGGGCGTCACCCGCTTCAGAGAATCAAACGCGCGTCACAAATGAAGGAAATGATCTGAATGCACATTGGCAAAGCCGTGATCACCATTGCCGGCCGCAATCAGCGCACGCTGCCCCTACAAACCCTCATCGACCGGGATGGCCAGGAGAAATCGGTCCTGACCATTCTGCTGGATGAAGTGCAGCGGGCCGGGATTGAAGATGTCTGCCTGGTCGTCCGGCCCGGCGATGAAGAACCCTATGCCGCCGTCCTCGGCCGCCAGGCAGCGCATGTCCACTTCGTCCAGCAGCCTGAGCCACGGGGACACGGTCATGCCGTCTACTGCGCCCAGGGCTTCGTGGGATCCGATCCCTTTTTGCATTTGGTTGGCGATCACCTTTACGTGAGCCGGGAGGAGCGCAGCTGCGCCCAACAGCTGGTTGCCGTGGCCGCAGCCGAAGCGTGTGCGGTCTCGGCCGTACAGCCAACCCGGGAGACCCTGCTGCCCTACTACGGGGCCATCGGCGGTCGGCGCGTCCAGGGGCAGCCGGGCCTCTACGAGGTAGAGACGGTCATCGAGAAGCCCACGCCCACGGTAGCGGAGCAGCGACTGGTGGTGTCGGGCCTGCGCGCGGGGCACTACCTCTGTTTCTTCGGCATGCACGTGTTGACCAGGACGGTGATGGAGATTCTCGGCGATCTGATCGAAACCGCGCAGAGTCAGGACGGTCCCATGAACGTAACGCTGGCCGAGGCGCTGGCCTTGCTGCCCCAGCGGGAGCGCTATTTGGCCGTGGAGCAGCAATATTCGCGCTACGACGTGGGTGTGAAGTACGGTCTGCTCAACGCGCAACTGGCCCTGGCCCTCAACGGCGCCGACCGGGAGCAGGTCCTGACCATGCTGCTGGAGCTGTTGGCCCAGCGTGAACTCATGCAGAAGGGGCGGTGACGGCGATCATGAGCGAGCTCATCACCATCATCACCAGTCCGGATCCGGCTGTGCGCAACCGCTCCTTGGACGCATTTGCCGCGTCAGCTTCGGCTGAAGCGCTGCTGGCCGAATGTGCTGCTTTGGATCGCTTCCGCCGCCACAGCGACAATCTCTATGCGCGTGTGCGTGCGCTCTTCTTTTTGTATGCCATCTACCGCTTCCACCTGCCTGCCAAGGCGGCCTTGCCGGACGCGGGCCTGATTCCCTTTGACGGTTATACCAGCCTGCTGCAGCGTCGTTTTGAAGAGGCAATTGACCTCTTCCTGACCGAGCCCCTCTCCGACGGCATCACCAGCGCGCTGGCGACAGCCTATCACCAGCTGGCCTTTCAGACCCTGGCCAACCAGGTCCGGCGCAGCGTCCGCTCGGTCCGGGGAAACCAGTGGATGTTTCGCCTGGGCCATCCCGACGATCATCCCCTGCGCGTGCGTCCCGAGCTTTACGCAGGGGTAGATGCGGCCCACATGGGCGACCGTCTCTTCCCCATTCTGCACGAATCCACGCCCGTACGCATGGACCTGACCCACAGCGGCTGGAGCGACATTTTCTTTTTGGGCATGGATTTTCCCGAAGGCGCGCGGGTGCTGAACATCTCGGTCGATCTGGCCGTTCGCGGGCGAGAAGGCGCCGGGACCGATGGGCCGCGGCCGCCGATCGAGACCTTTTTTCGTGTCATCGATCGCCCGGTACTGCGGCTTGTCAGCGTCGACCTGGGGGCAACGGCCGAGATTACGACCCTGGCCGAGCTCTTTGACTTCGCCAAGGATTACCTGGGCTTGCTCAAGGCCGCGGTCATCGCGGCAGGGATTGTACCCCCGGGCATGGAGGGCGCTGAGCAGCCCCTGGCCGATCTCCTGGGCAGACTCATCAAGCCGGGCTACGGCATCGAACTGGTCAGCCAGGTCAACGACATCCCCAAAGGCTCGCGCCTGGCCGTCTCGACCAACCTGCTTGCTTCCCTCATCGCCGTCTGTATGCGCGCCACGGGGCAGACCCGGGCCCTGACCGGCTCCCTCACCGAGGCGGCGCGGCGTATCGTGGCGGCTCGGGCCATCCTGGGCGAGTGGCTGGGCGGATCGGGCGGCGGCTGGCAGGATTCGGGCGGCGTTTGGCCTGGTATGAAGCTGATCGTGGGCAAAGAGGCCGGTGAAGGCGATCCCGAATACGGCATCAGCCGGGGGCGCCTGTTGCCCGACCACACGATTTTGACCCGGGAAGATGTTGCGCCCGCCACCCGTCGTCTCCTCCAGGAATGCCTGGTTTTGGTCCACGGCGGCCTGGCCCAGGATGTGGGTCCCATTTTGGAGATGGTCACCGAGAAATATCTCCTGCGCTCTGAGGCCGAATGGCAAGGGCGCCAGGAGGCC
The DNA here is from genome assembly GCA_964478635.1 of uncultured Caldilineaceae bacterium. Taxonomy (GTDB): domain Bacteria; phylum Chloroflexota; class Anaerolineae; order Caldilineales; family Caldilineaceae; genus JAGRCP01. The sequence goes on along the minus strand of CAYZLP010000021.1, from coordinate 12,808 downwards.
ATGACGCTGTACGACCGCATCGTCGAACTGCTGCATACGGGAGACGTGCAGGCCATCGGCGCCACCACCGAGCGAAATTTCCGGGGTCCCATCCAGACGATCATCCCTTGGGCGACGAATCTCTACACCGAGTTGCTCATCGAGCAGGTACGGGCCGAGTTCGGCGAACAGTTCTGGGGCTTCTGGATGTTGGGCGGCATGGCCGGCGGCGGCATGGGCTTCATCTTCGATCCGGCCCGCCGGCGCGAGGCCCAGGACCGTCTCCAGGCGATCATGTCCGAGACCAAGCGCCGGCTCGAATCGTCCACCCCCTTTGCCATGGAGCCTGTCGTCTATGATTTCGCCATCAACGAGCAAGGGACTGTTGCCGAGTTGCGCCGGGGCGATGATGCCCTCATGCCCCAGGGGTACTATGCCCTGGCCGCGCCGGAGTTCCTGCGGGCCGGCTCCCAGGCCCTCTCTCCTTTCCGGCGGGCGGAGCTCGATGCGTTTGGCGCGGCCTGCCGCACTCGGCCCGAACTCTCCGGCATGGTCCAGATACTGTTCGACCAGCTCTTGCCCCAGAGCGGCAGCGAAGCGCCCGGCTATCGATCTCTGACCGAGCTCCTGACCGAGCACGGTTTTGATCGAGTGCAGCACGAGCAGATCCGGGCCGACCTGCGGGCCGGTCACATCGGCCTGGCCCAGAACCGGTTGCCCGTGCGCAGCAAGATTGAAGATGTCCGTCCAGAAGAGGTCGTGGACGTAGCCGGATTGTCGGAAGAAGCGCGTGCCGACCTGGAAGTGGTCGGCTGGCGCGCCCTGACCAACGGCGAAGTGGCCGTGGTTTCTCTGGCCGGCGGCGCGGGCAGTCGCTGGACCCAGGGCGCAGGAGTCGTAAAGGCCCTCAATGCCTTCAGCCGCCTCGGCGGCGCGCATCGTAACTTTCTCGAAGTCCACCTGGCCAAGAGTCGCCGCATGGGCCGTCTGGCCGGAAGCCTGCCGCCCCACATCATTACGACCAGCTATTTGACCCATGGGCCCGTTGCGAATTGGGTAGCCGGTCAGGCAGGCGTAGAGGGCGCAACGCCCTACGAAGGACCCTTGATTCTCTCCCAGGGCAAGGTCGTGGGCTTGCGCATGGTGCCCATGGCCCGGGATCTGCGCTTCGCCTGGGAGGAGATGCCCCAACAGCAATTGGATGAACAGGCCCAAAAGGTGCAGGACAGTCTGCACGCGGCCCTCATCGGATGGGCCCAGAGCATGGGTGAAGGCAGCGACTATACCGACAATCTGCCGGCCCAGTGCATGCATCCCGTGGGCCACTGGTATGAAGTCCCCAATATGCTGCTCAACGGCGTGTTGCGCGACCTGCTGGCCGAGCGTCCTCAACTGCGGACGCTCATGGTCCATAATGTCGATACCTTGGGCGCGGATCTCGATCCGCTGCTCCTGGGCCTCCATCGCCGGGAAGGGCGTGCGTGGACCGGCGAGGTGATCGCCCGACGCATTGAGGATCGGGGCGGCGGATTGGCCCGCATCGACGGCCGGCCCCGCTTGATCGAAGGCCTGGCCCTGCCCCACGAACGGATCGAGTTCGGCCTCTCCTACTACAATTCCAGCACGACCTGGATCGAAATCGACGGCCTGCTCGACGTGTTCGGGCTGGCACGTGTCGATCTAGACGATGCCGCACGCGTCACCGACGCCGTACGCGTCTTGGCCGCGCGCATGCCGACCTATATTACGCTCAAGGATGTGAAAAAGCGTTGGGGACGGGGCCAGGAGGATGTCTATCCGGTCACCCAGTTTGAGAAACTCTGGGGCGACATGACGGCCTTGCCCGAGTTGGAATGCCGCTTCGTCGTCGTGCCGCGCCTGCGCGGCCAGCAGCTCAAGGAGCCTGCTCAACTGGACGGCTGGCTGCGCGACGGGTCCGCGGCCCATCTGGAGACATTGTGTGCGTGGGAGTAGCACACCTACGCCTGTGCTACAGACCGACAGTCTCGAACGCAACGCGTATCGGATCGGGAGATGTGAAGGTGAAGTTTAGCTTTTCAAAGCCGATCACACGACCGGCTTTGTCTTTCATCAGCACCACTTCTTCACCGGTCTCTTCGGCCTCTACTTCATCTTCAGGATTTCCGAACCAAACGGTAAGTGTATTTCCTTCACGGTCGTAATAAACTCTTACCTGGGCCATACTCTGCTTCCTTCCTTGATATTGCTTGTTCGATACGCGGTCACCAAGAATCCATCGCCATTAAGCCGTCGTGCCACGGCGCAAACCCATCGATGCTGACCATCGCTGCGGTAAAAGAGATACACGGATGCATCACTTCTGCTAACGCGAATTTCCGTTGGGTTTTGTAGCGTTTCTTTGACTGCGTCCGTGCGCCCGCGCAACGCGGGATGTTTGGTCCTAGTGATTAGTTCCCAGTAGTCTGTGGTAGTGCGCACGCTGAAGCCAAGAGGGGTCACCACTTCGAAGAGCGCTTCGTTTTCGCTACTTCTCATTCGGCCCTCCTTGCTCGTCTATCTGGTACGACCGCAGCGTCTGACTTCAACTATACGTCTATCCCTAAGTTCAGTCAACAAGGATATTGCTCGCACCACCGATGCATGCGAACCCAGCGGGAATGTTCGAAGTTCAAGCTTCTCTTGTCTCCTTTGTCTTGCCTATTGGAATTGGCTACAATGACCCGGTACGAAGACCGAAGTTTTCTCGGGCATGAACATGCCGGATTCCAAAAAGGAGGTCTCATGACCCCCGCAGACTGGATTGATCGGGCGGAATACCCGTTTGCGTTGCACTCTTTCGCGACGCCGGCGGGCGCGATGCACTATGTGGATGAAGGCAGCGGGCAGCCCATCGTCATGGTTCACGGCAATCCCACCTGGTCTTTTCTCTATCGCCATCTCATCAAGCGGCTGCAGCCCGAATACCGCTGCGTGGCGCCGGATCACATTGGTTTCGGCCTTTCCGACAAGCCGACGGATTGGGAGTACCTGCCGGCGGATCACGCGGCCAATCTGACCGCCCTGATCGACCATTTGGGGCTCAAAGACATTACGCTGGTCATCCAGGATTGGGGCGGGCCCACCGGCCTCAGCTATGCCGTGGCGCATCCCGAAAACGTGGCGCGCCTCGTCATCATGAACACCTGGGCTTGGCCCGTCAACCGTGATCCCTATTACATGGCCTTCAGCGGCTTTACGGGCGGCCCCATTGGACGCATGCTCATCCGGCGTCAGAACTTCTTCGTCAACTCGATCATGCCCCGAGCCTTCGGCGACCGCTCCAAGCTCACCGAGGAGGCCCATGCCCACTATCGGCGCCCCCTTGCCGTCCCGGAGGAGCGCAAGGGCTGTTGGGTTTTTCCCAAGCAGATCGTTGCCGCCACACCCTGGTTGGAACAGCTTTGGGCCAATATCACGTCCTTGACCGGCAAACCGACCCTGATCGTTTGGGGCATGAAGGACATCGCCTTCCGGGAGAACGAACTGAAGCGCTGGGAAGCGACCTTTCCCGCTGCGCAAGTTGTGCGTTTGGAGACCGTCGGCCACTATGTGCAAGAAGAAGCGCCCGACGAATTGGCCGCCGCGCTGGTGCCGTTTTTGCGGGAGACCGCGCCTTAACACCGCGCGGACAAGGGAAAGGAAAAGAGTGGCGGATGAGTGCGTCGGATGAGACAAATGGCAGCCCCATCGTGCGCATCGTGGACATCGATGCCTATAGCGCCAGCATGCTCGAACAGGCCGCGCGTCTGCTGGTGATCGGCTTCCGGGAGCATTGGCCCCATGCGTGGCCCGATCTCGCGGCTGCCCGCAAGGAAGTCCGGGACGCGCTGGAACCCGGCCGGATCGCCCGCGCCGCCCTGGACGAAGGGGGCGCAGTCCTGGGCTGGATCGGTGGCATCCCCGAATACGACGGCCATACCTGGGAACTGCATCCCCTGGTCGTCGATCCGAACCAAAGGGGGCTGGGCATTGGCCGGGCCCTGGTTGCGGATCTTGAAGCACAGGTCCAGGCCCGGGGCGGCGCAACCCTCTTTCTGGGGACCGACGACGAGGATGGCATGACCACCCTCGCCGGCGTCGATCTCTACCCAGACGTCTGGAAACACATTGCCCGCATCCGCAACCTGCGCGGCCATCCCTACGAATTCTATCAGAAGCAAGGCTTCGTCATCGTCGGCGTCATCCCCGACGCCAACGGGCCGGGCAAACCGGACATCATCATGGCGAAGCGGGTGGGGTGAAAGGTCATCAACCGTTCTCCTCGGTCTCTGTGTCCGGATGCAACAATGCTGCATAGGGAGCCACGGCGACCAAATCGGCAACGGCCGCGCCGATGTTGTCATTGAGCGTGACGAAGGCGTCTGCTTGCAGCTTCGTCAGTGCGACGTACTCGGCTTCGAAGGTGTCGGGCCATCCGAGTTGGTCCGCAACGTTCCAAGCGACCTGCTGCAGCACACGATCTCCGAGCAGCCGAATACGTAGTTTGCGGGCATAGTTCAGATGTTTTTTCGCTTCTTGTTGTGTCATCTCACCGTCGTACACCATGCGGTAGAGAAGCGCCAGGAATTGAGAGCGTAGCAGCGTCGGTGCGAGCAGCTGATGCTCCGGAGGCAAGACAGCATTCTCGCGCGCAAGACGCAGCGCTACGGCGGGATCGATAACGTATTTTGTCATCGCATCTCCATTCTTTTATAGTCTTTACTGACGCCACTGGTTGGCGCGGATGTTTTCCTGGGCCAGCCGCGCCGTCTCTTCTACCCGCTTGCGGCGCGTTGCAGGTTGCTTGGCGTTGGCGATCCACTCCAGGATGCCGCGTTTGACGGACCGAGGAAAGTTCTCGAAGTTCTCACGTGCTGCTGAGTAGGAGTCGAATTCGCGGTCTAGATCGTCGGGAATCTCTAAATTCTCAATGCTATCGAGCTTGGACCAGGATCCGTCTTGTTTGGCGGCTGCTATCTTGGCCAGCCCGTGTTCGGTCATCCGACCCGAGGCAATCATGCGTTCCACGATCTCTTTGTTGACGCGAGACCAGCCGCTGCCTGCTTGTCTGGGCGCAATCCAGAGCATCGTACGGTCTGCATCAAGCTTGCGCGGCAGGCTGTCAATCCAGCCGAAGCAGATCGCCTCCTCCACTAGATCCTTCTGGGGAACGTATCTGTCCCCCGTGTGCTTCTTGTAGGTGACAACCCAGACGCCCTCCTCACGCGAGTGATTTCGGGTCAACCAGGCGCGCCAATCGGCGCGACTCTCAATCTGAATTTGCTCTTGGTCTTGCACGGTCCTCTCCCTCGCCTAGACGATGCGCCTGATCTGCTGGAAAAGCAGCGTGATCAATCAACTGTCGTTCTCCATCATCCGTGCTCTGACGATTTTTCCAATGAGCGCCGCGGACAGCGGATTGTCGGGGTAAAACGGATCGTGGCGCCCGAGACCTTGACGCCATCCTGGTCCTGCCACGGGCTAGCCATCAACTAGAGTGCCGCTCTTGCGTCTCCGATGGCTGCACCTGCGCGATAGAAAGGACAGTTTCCACCACTAAATCGAGAGGTATGGTGGTCACGATTTCGTGCGTTGCACCTCTCCTCAACAGCGGTTCGACTACGTCGAGATTATGCAGCACCTCAGCATATTCCTCAGGCCGCTTCCCGTAGGAATTGCTCGTTCTGATAGCCAGTCGCTCCCTGATCACATCAACGGGTGCGCTTAACAAGACAACATGGTCAAACTGTGGATAGAACTTCACGTGGTTTTCGGCGCAGCCGCTCACGAAGAGGTGCTCGGAACGATCTGCGGCCAACAGCCTCGCCAGCGGTTCCTCACGCCAGAGTTGGTGTCCGTCTGGGTCGTATGCCGACCAGCCAGGTTCATCCATATCAACTGCCCTGTACCCCAGGCGCCGAAGTTCAGCAATGATGCTCGATTTACCCGTACCTGACATGCCGGTGAGCAAAACGCGAGTCAAGACGCCTCCTCCAAATCGCGTTCGTCGTCCAAGTGACACCCAGTGCCACGAACCTGGACCTGACAAATTTGCTGTGGACCATGGCGTGCAGCCCGATCAGGCCGGCGGTTCACTACTTGAGGCCTGACGAATCGCTTCGGCGTCCAGGTTGAAGATACGGCCGAAGCCGGCCACGTAGCGGGCCCGTTGGGGTACAATGCGGTATAGATCGAAATCGGCCAGCATGAAAGTGGGGCGAGCCTGGGGATGGCGCGCCAGGTAGAGCATTTCGCCGCGGCCATATTCCGGCGTCCCACGTGCCATTCCCTCGGCTCTGCCCTGGAGCGAAAGGCGGGCCAGAGTCTGGGGATCTTGCCCCGCGGCAGGCGCTTGTGCGATCATAAGACTGATCCGGTTGTCCGCCTCAATGTCGCGCGTGTGGTGGGCAAGGCGGCTGATATGCAAGTAGAAGGCCGAAAAATCGGGCTCCACGGCATAGAGTACCATCGAGACAAAGGGCGCGCCCTGGCGCAGGGTACCCAGGGCTGCGGTCGGTTGTGTTCGAATGAGTCCGGCCAGTAACTGTTGAGATTGGTCGTCCATCGGTTTCGGTAATTCCTTTGCAGTTTTCGAACAGTGTCATCAAGACTTGATACGCTGCCCCGGCCGATTCGTCGCGTATCCTCTGGCCCGATTGTTGGCTACAATCTGCTATGACAAGGAAAAACGCCCCATGACCCAGGGAACCGATTCATCGAATGTGCACGGATCCTCGCTGGATTTGAGCCGACTCGTAGACCTGCAGGCCAGACCCGAGCCCTTCGCTCCGGGCGAGCCTCTCTTCTGGGATGATCCCCACATCTCGAGTCAGCTGCTGGCCACCCACCTGGACCCGAATACGGATCTGGCCAGCCGCCACCCGGCGTACATCGATCGGTCCGTTGCGTGGCTGATCGAGCGCCTGCAGTTGAAGCCGGGCGACAGCGTGCTCGATCTGGGGTGCGGTCCGGGGCTCTATACGCAGCGTCTCGCCGCCCGCGGACTTCAGGTCTTCGGCATGGATTACTCCCGCCGCTCCATCGAATACGCGCGGCAGCACGCGGCCGAGCAAGGGCTGGCTATCGACTATCGTTACCAGGATTATTTGACGCTGGAAGATATTGGGCTGTATGACGCGATCCTGCTCATTTATGGCGATTTCTGTCCCCTTGCACCGGACCAACGCGCCCGACTTCTGCACAATGTGCGGCGTGCGCTCAAGCCGGGCGGTCGCTTTGTGCTGGATGTCTCGACCCCGGCCCACCGCATGCACTATCACAACGAGAATCGGTGGTACGCGGTGGAAGGCGGCTTTTGGAAAGCCGGCCCGCACCTGGTGTTGGAACAGGGCTTCGACTATCCGGAAGCGGCGATCTTCTTGGACCAGGCGATTGTCATCGAGCCGGACGGACATATCTCGGTCTATCGCAACTGGTTTCAGGATTACGATCGGGCTGCCATCACGGCGGAACTGACGACCGGCGGCTTTGCAGTAGAGAGCGTCTGGAGTGATCTTATCGGCACGCCCTACGTTGACGATACCGAATGGATTGGCGTCGTCGCCCGGAAGATGTAGCCATCCCCGGCACGGCGTCTCGCGAACCGCCTCGGGGAAAGCGTTTGCGCGCCGGCCCGTTGCGCTTTGCCAAGGGGTACTTTACCATGCAATCAATTGAGACGCCACGCCTGATTCTTCGTCCCTTTCAGCCGGATGACTGGCAAGCCGTATTCGGCTATATGTCATCCCCCGTGGTCACAACCTGGCTGCCCGAGGGATCATTGACCGCAGACGAGGCGCGGGCCTTCGTGGCTGAAAACACGATGGACGAGCCCAAGGCCCTGGCCGTATTGCCCAAGCGTGGGCAAGGTCCGATCGGCCATATGCTCTTCCATCCCTGGTTCGCCCCCCGGACCCATGAAATCGGCTGGGTCTTCGCGGAGGCGCATCAGGGCCAGGGCTATGCCACCGAAGCGGCCCGGGCTGTGCTCACACATGCCTTCGAGACGCTGAGTCTCCACCGGGTGATCGCCACGTGCCAACCGGAAAATATCGCGTCCTGGCGCGTGATGGAGAAACTGGGCATGCGGCGCGAAGGCCACTTTCGCCGCTGCATCCACCGGGGAGCGGACCTTTGGTGGGATGAATACTTCTACGCGCTTCTGGCGGACGAGTGGCAGCCGGCAGCCTAAACGCAGAGCGCTGTCGGCAGGCTTATCGCTCCGGGATGGCGTGCCGATTCGAAACGAACTTCAGTTTGTTTTTGCATGGACCGAACATGACCTCATGCCGCATACGTCCAATCGATGCCGCGAACGCAGCTGAAATTCAACTGGTCGCCCAGCGCATGCGCCAGACGCTCATCGAGGTTCTGGGCGAGGCCCGGGGTAGCGCCATGTATTCCCCGGCGTGGCTGGAGCAGCGAGTACGCTGGCATCTTGACGGCCACGCAACCACCGGCGAAGTATTGCTGGCCGAGACGCTGGATGGCGTAATCGTCGGTCACACCATCGTGCGCATCGACCAGGATGAAGCAGGCGCGCCGGTCGGTCTTTTCTCGACGATTTACGTGGACCCGGCCTTCCGCAATGCCGGCGTTGCGCAGCGGCTCGTCACATGCGGTGAAGCCTGGATGGTCCGGTACGCTCTATCCCGGGCCGTCACGTATACGGATGTGGACAATATCAAGCTGCAGACTCTCTTCCGCGCCCGGGGCTATGTGATGAAAGCGATGCCGGACGATTTCGTGGAGCTTTCCAGAGCGCTGCCAACACAGGATTAATTTAACATAAAAAACGAGATGGGGTTTTACCAATGTTTCAACCGATCCGCCTAGACGAAACAGCTACCACCGACCTGATTGCGCAGTTGGGTGCCATGCTGACCCAACGTTCACCCTATGAAGGGGCCAAATGGATGGCGCGGGAAGTCCTCGGCGGACGGCGTGTCGACGACCATCGCGCCAGCTTCGGTTTCTGGGTTCCCGGATTAACGGAGGGCGCGCTTCAGGACAAAGCAGAGCAGATCAAGCTGGAACTCTTCACGCCCCTGGAGCCGATTGATTTTCGCCGGCTGAAAAAAGGCGCGGCCCTGACCTTTCCCTTCCGGCGCGACGAGGTGCAGCTGGCGGCCGTGGGCGACTACATGACGGGCGTGGTGAGCGGCGTGTGCATCGGCAGCAAGGAGCAGGCCGGAACATTCTACTGGCTGCGCTATGACGACGGCGCGCGACGCAACATCATCCGCGATCCGCTGGTCGCTTCGGCGCCCTTCGGCATCTACGCACCGGCGGAACTCTTCGACGTCGCGGGCATGTTGGCAGGGCGGCGGGACATGGACTACTTCCACAGCTGGTACCGATCGATCAATCCCGACGGCAGCTACCGGGCCAGGGACATCGGCGTTCATCTGGAAATCCATCCGGAGACCGCCACCGAGGCCGGCACGCTGGAAGCCCTGACCGCGCGCTATCGGGCCATCGGCGCCAAGCTCCAGGCCAACCTCGACGCCGGCCGCGATCTCTATGCCGAACTCAGCCCGGCCGAACTCAACTTCGTCGCCTTCGACACTATCGAACTCACGCCGGAAGTGCCGCCGGCCGAGCGGGAGGCGATCAGGGCGCAGACCGGCGAGTTTTTCCAGTTTTCGGACGATGGCGCCGAGCAGGTGACCGTGCAGCTCAAGCGACCCGATATCTCCAACTGGGGCTACGACACGCCGATTCTGGGCTCGGCCGCCGTCAACCCGTCGATCTTGGGCAGTTTGCGGCCGAACGAGTTTCTGGAATTCGTGGAAACGATTCACCTGCTGCCCGGCCGGCCCATCCAGCTCTGCATCGACTCCGTCCTCGGTCACTGCGATTTTCAGGGCGCGCGCCTGCTGGAGACCTTCGATGCGCCCTCGGCCGATCGGGACGATCCGCGCTACATTCACAGCAAATATCTGCGCGGGCCGAACATGTACGGCCGCGACATCGACTTCACCGAGCCCAACGTCAAGGCCATCCTCTTGGAGCTGCTGGTGCGCAAGCTCAACTACGGCTTCGACTGCGTGCGGGTCGACGGCGCGCAGGACTTTGTCCTGGCCATGGATGAGGAGACGGGGCTGCGCATCCACGATGACGAATTTCTCAACGAAATGGCCAACGTCACCCAGGAGATCAACGGCCTGACGCGCCGGCTGGACATGAACCTGGAGGATGGCCGCCCCTGGCCCGACGACCTGAATTGGCTCTACAACTCCAAGTACCTCGATCACACCATCGAGCGCACCCTTCCCTTCGGCGATCGGGTCAAGCAGTGGAGCCCCATCATCTTCGCCCACAACGTCCACGGGAAGTTCAAGTGGTTCATGAACAAGTGGGACCGCTTTGTGGAGGTCTTCCGCTACGGTGAAAACTGGATTACGGGCCACTCCAACCACGACAACGCGCGCTACTTCTATCGACTGGTCAAGATGCAGCCGTCCAGCTTCTACCGGGAAGGGGACTCTTTCGACGACTACTACAACGATCAGCTCGGCACAACCATGACCGAAGTGGCCCACAACGCCATGGACAACAATGCGCTGACGGCCTTGAGCCTGGGCTTTCTGCCGGGGAACCCCATGTTCTTGCTCAATGCCCTCTTCCACACGCCCTGGCTTTTCATGCGCGATATCGATGAAACCTATGACGTGAAAATTGTGGCCGACGAAGGCTCGCGCTTCTTTACCTGGTATGTAGACGACGGGCTCTATGCCCAGGCGGACAAATTCACGCGGCTCAAAGCATTGGGGTTTGATGCGTACCGCCGGCTGGTTGCGCCGCCGGAGGAAAAGGCGGAGGCACCCGGTTTTCTGGACATGCTCTTCGAATTGGGGCAGGCGATCAAGACCGACGCGCTCATGGCCCGCTATCTCTTCGATGACCCGGAAGATGCCGGCGGCTTCACCGATGTGGGTGAGTTGCGGGAATTGCACCGGCGCCTCATCTTTCCGGCCACGGCGGAAGAACTGGTCCATCGGGATCTCCTGCGCGCACGCATCGAAGGCGATCTGCGCGAGGCCAACCGCCGGGTCAATGCGGCCCGCAAGCTCATGCGCAAGAACCAGCGCTTTTTGCAGCGCGATCGGGCGACGGCCCCGCCGACCCTGCGCGCCGCCATCGAAGCGCAGCTGGAAAAAGTCGCGTACCTGCTCCAATTCAGCGACGACGATTTGGCCTACTTCATCGAGGATGCCGACTGCCGTTCGGCGTACAACGTTGCGACCTGGGCTACCGACGGCCGCTTGAATGGCCTGGCGCCGGCGACGATGCGCGAGGATGGCGTCTTGACAGCCGCCGCGCTCAAAGAGTTTGCCCGGGCGTTCATGCACGACGCCCGGGACGCGGCCAAGGTGCATCAATACGAAGACGCGGTCGATCCCCGACAGGCGGCCTTCAACTGCACCCTGCGCCGCTTTCGCCAGGAGCATCCCTGGCTGCTGCACAACCCGACCAACGATGTGCGGCGCGATTACTTCGGCCGCAAGCTTTTCATCAACGGCGCCAAGGATCTGGGCGACTGGGGGGACAAGGGCGATATCGTCAAGTGCAACACCATCTATTACGGCTGGCGCACGAGTCCGGATGAAACGCAGCAAATCTTCCTGATCGCCAACATGGAAGGCAAGCCCATCGACCGCTGTCCCCTCAATCTCTTCCTCAACCTGAAGGGAGACTGGCGGGTAATCGCGGCGTCACCCACGCTGGCCGGCCTGCCTGCACAGGTGACCGAACAGTACGTAATCGAAAACTTCCGCAACGGCCAGGCCCTGCTCCTGGCCCGTGAACTCTAACGTGACGGCTAGAGCGGCGAGTAAGCCGTCTGTGGCCCGCCGGGCCAGTCCGCATTGTCGGCGGATCCCAGTTTGACGGCCGCCAGCGCCGCCACATAGTCATCCAGCGATCGCGCCTCTTCTTCCACATCGGCCAGCAGCCGGCGGTAATCGGCCACCTGTCCCTTTGATTGACTCATCAGGGCCTGAGAATAGATGGCGCCCAGCATAGAGACGGTCGTTTCCACCTTGACCTCCGCCCAATCCATGGTGGAGCGAAGATTTTCCAACGCTTCCAACTGCCGGCGGCGATTGGCAAGCGTGCGCTTCAGTTCTTGGGCCAATCGGTCCGGCGGTCCGGCGGCGAGCTGGCTTTCCAGCCGATAAATCGCCTCGGGCACCGTGGCCAGATCGTGCTGGAGCACGGCGTTCTGCTGAAACGAATCGATGCGCCCCACCAGCGCCCGCAGTGAATTCTGCCAGTGGTCGGCATGGCGCACCAGGTCATCCAGACGTCCCCGGTTGAAGTCGTTGGGCGCCTTGCGCGCCAGCTCCTTCACGCCGGCATGATAGGCCCGGGCTTGGGCTAGGTAGCTCTGGAGCTTCGGATCCTGAATGTGCGCTTCATTCGCCTGCATCCCCCCGCCCAAAAGACGCTCGAAAAAATTCGGGCGCGGCCGGGATGTGTCCCGATAGATTCCTTCGGGCGGCGTTGGGGGCGCAGGCAGGTCTCTTGGGGCGTGCTGCACACGCTCCTCCTTTGCCGCCTTCGCCTGCTTGGCCTCCCATTTTTTTCGTTGCTTGCGCTTCTTTTTGTTTTTGCGTACTTGCTTCTTGACCCCATCAAAGAGATCTTCGAAGAGGTCGTCTAGGTCCGGCATAAGATCAGTTCCTTCGGCAAAAACCGGTTATACAGAGAGCCGCAGAGAATTGCACAGAGAGATGCAGAGGTTTTTTCAAGCAAGACTCTGTGGCGTTCTGCGCCCCCTCTGCGTCTCTCTGTGTAACGCCTTTAGCGCGCAAAAACCACGGCG
>CAYZLP010000020.1:0-17429 GCA_964478635.1 uncultured Caldilineaceae bacterium | reverse complement strand
GCGGGCATCTTGCTGGCAGGCTGCCAATCTTCGCCCGAGCTGAACGTGCTCAACTATCGGCTTGCCCGCACCTTGGGCGTGTACGACGCGCCGCCGCCCGGCGCGCCGACCGGCGCGATCAGCGGCCTGGTCCTCGACGGCGCGCAACCGATCGAAGGGGCCGTCGTCGTGGCCGCGGAGCCCCGGGGCACGGTCCATGCCGGTCGTACAGACGTCGCCGGCCGCTATCGCATCGATGGTCTGCCCCCGGGGCGCTACGTGCCGGCCGCCGTCGCGCCGGGCTATGGCGAAGCGGTTCTTTTGGATGAAGCGGGCCGTCCGGCTACGCTCGCCGTTCTGGCGGATGCGGTAGTCGAAGCGCCGCCCCTGCAATTGCGCGAGCGCTCCAGCCCCCCCTTGCCGGAAGATTTAGCCGAGGCCGTCCAGCTCACCCAGACCGGATCCTACACGGCGACCACGGTCTTCCCCCCCGATGCCGCGGCCCAAGTGTTGAGCTACGAATTCTCCTACGACGGCGCCACCGTGGATACGCTGCGCGTCTACCTGCCCCTGGACGTGGCCCCCGACGCCCAACTGCCCCTGCTCTTCTTCAGCTATCCCGGCGATGTCGACGGCTGGCAGGATGTGAGCGTCGGCTTTGCCAGTCAGGGGTATGCGCTGGCGGCCCTGTCGCCCATCGGCGCGCGCGGGTTGGATGTGAATGCCCACGCCGCCGATGCGCGGGTTGCCCTGCAACTGGCCCAGACAGGCGCGTTGACGCCCCATGTTGACGCTGCCGCGCCCACGATTGCTCTGGGCGGAAGCTTCACCAGCGCCATTCTCTACCGGCTGCTGCTGGCCGAGCCCGAGCGGCTGGCCGCATGGGTCACCCTGGGCGGCATTGCCGATGCTTTTGGCGTGGCCGAGGGCTTTTACGCGGGCGAGATCGAGCTGCCGCCGGCCTATGCCCTGGTCATCCCGGGATTGGGCCAGCCCAACCTCGCGCCCCTCGACCTGCTGCGCTATTCGCCGGTTTACAGCGCCGGCGATCTGCCGCCTACCCAGATCATCCACACGGCCGCCGATCGCATTCTGCCCATCGAACAGGCCTTTGAATTGGCCGACGCACTGCAAGCTGCCGGGGTCACGGTGGAGACTTTTTACTATGACGATGTGAGCCACTATCTCCAGGTCGGGGAGGCGTTGACGCCCGAGGGGGAAGAGATGTTCGGGCGCGTGCTCGATTTCATTGAGCGTTACCAACTGCCGGTCGATCCTGGTGTAGAATCGGAGTAGGGGATAATTGAGAAGTCTGACTTTTGAAAAAAGTCAGACTTCTGGAAGAGTGGCCGAGTCCGCAATTGCCAAAGGATCTGTTGTGATGAATGTATCTCAGAAAGAATCTCTTGCCGCCGAGTACGAAGCGCTGCGTGAAGGCGCTGCGCTGCAGGTGCGGCCGGAGCATGGTGTACTCTTGCTTTCGGATGCCGATCGGGCTGATTTCCTCCAGCGCATGACGACCAACAACATCGGCGCGCTGACGCCGGGCGACTCCGCGGTCACGATTCTAACCAGCGACGTGGCGCGCAATCTCTTCGCCTTCACCGTTGTCTGCCGGGAGGAGGACCTGCTGTTGTTGCCCGGCCGGGACGAAGCGGGCGAGTTGACGCGCGCGCTGCAGGCCAAGATCTTTTTTATGGACAAGGTCAAGGTCGCCAACATCAGCCAGCCGGTACGGCGCCTGCGCCTGATGGGGCTCGGGGCCGCCGATATGCTTGCCGGTTTGGGCGTCGATCTGCGCGATGCGCCTGACGGCGCCTGGCAGCGGGCCGGTGAACTGACGGTGGTCAAGCAGCTTGCCTATGACGTACCGGGCTTCGAACTGCTCAATCCCGCGTCCGGCGTGGATGCGCTGGTCGCGCGTCTGGTGGAGAGGGGAGCCGCACTGCTGAGCGAGGATGCCGTGTATGAGGTGCGCCGCATAGAGCTCGGCCGCCCCGCGCCCGGCGCCGAAATTACCGACGCCTACAATCCGTTAGAGGCGGGCATGGGCTGGGTCTGCGCCGAGAACAAGGGCTGCTACACCGGCCAGGAAATCATCGCCCGCCAGGTCACCTACGACAAGATCACCAAGACCCTGGTCGGCCTGCGTGGCGCAACCTTGCTCGAACCGGGCACACCGGTCACTGCCGAGGGGCGCACCGTCGGCCACGTTACCAGCGCGGCCGACAGCCCGGCCCTGGAGGCGCCCATCGCCCTGGCCGTCCTGAAGCGCCCTCACAATGTGCCCGGCGCTCAAGTCACGGTCGGCGATGTGCACCTTGAGGTGACACGTCTACCGTTTGAAGAGAATGAGATTGGTTGAATACTATGAATCATGCAACCACCGACATCTTCGCCGAAGGCGATCTCCTGACCCGGGAGCGCTTTGACGTGACGACCTGGCGCCTGATCGTGGATGATGCGCCCCGTTCGGGGGCGGCGAATATGGCCTTGGACCAGGCGATTGCCGAGGCGACGGCTGCCGGCGAGAGTCTGCCGACCCTGCGCTTCTATCGCTGGGAGCCGCCGGCCGTCAGCCTGGGGCGCCATCAGCCGGCCGTGGAGGTAGATGCGGCCGCGGCCGAAGCATTGGGCTATGAAGTCGTGCGCCGACCCACAGGCGGGCGGGCGATTCTGCATACCGATGAGTTGACCTATTGCGTCACCGCGCCGTCCGATGAACCTCGGGTGCGCGGCGGCGTTATGGATGCCTATTTGCGCCTGAGCAACGCCCTGGTCGCGGGGTTGCGCCATGCCGGCGTAACGACTGTGGACAAAGCGCCCGGTCACGTACGCACGAGTAAGGATGTTTCGGCCGCCTGTTTTGAGGTCCCTAGCGCATACGAGATTACGGCGGGCGGGCGCAAGCTCATGGGCAGTGCGCAGAGCCGGCGGGCGGGCTACGTACTCCAGCACGGCAGCCTGCCCCTGGTGGGCGACATCACCCGCCTGATCGATGTGCTCGTCCTGGAGCCGACCCAAGCTGCAGCCCTGCGGGCCGAGTTGGCGGAGCGGGCCTGCACCCTGGCGCAAGCTTTGGGGGTCGCCGACGAAGATCCCGCCGTGGCTTTCGAACAGGTGCAGGGCGCCATGGCCCGGGGCTTTGCCGAGATGCTCGACCTGGACTTCAAACCCGGCCCGCCGTCTCCTGCCGAACTGCGCCGGGCCGCGTACCTCATTCGCACCCAGTTTGCGCACCCGGATTGGATTGGGGCGCGGTAGATAGACCGTGGATGACGCGGATCTGGCGGATTCAATCGGATTTCTCCATGAAAGATCCGTCTCGATTCGCCCAATCCGCGTCATCCGGGGTCCATCCCGTTGAATTTGCTGATCACCATGGCTATCGGATTGTTGACCCTTGAACTCTATCTGCCCCTCAATCATAGTCTGAAGGGGAAACGGGGGATTCTCAAGCCCCTCATCGTGCGTTTGCGCCGGGACTTCAACGTCTCCGTCTGCGAAGCCGACGCGCAGGATGTCCTCACCCGGGCCGTGTTGGAGGTGGTCTGCGTCAGCCAGAACAGCGCGCTGGCCCACCGCCAACTCCAGAACGTGGCCAACCGTGTCGAAGGCTGGCGCATGGATGCGCAGCTGGTCGATTATTGGATCGAGATGGTGGGGTGACGTGACTGGGTATTGATCCATCGAGGTGAGCCCTTTGGACGAGACGTTTGGCGAGCTGTTGGGGCAGCTCCTCTACAAAGAGCTTCGCTCACAGAAATGGCTGGCGGATCGGGTTGGGGTGACTGCTGGGTCCGTTTCACGATGGCTCAGCGACGCAACGCGGCCAGATTCCCCAGAAAAGGTGCGCGAGATTCTGCGTGTGCTGCGCGTCAGTGATCCGGAAGAACGTAGGAAATTAATGCGCGCGGCGGGCTATGGTTATACGCTGCAGGCTCACGAGCCGTGGGAGGAGAATGGCGATGCGCTGTCTGAAGTAGCGGAAGCGGCGAAGCCCGGGACGCGCGGGCAGGCGAACGTGATCCTGGCTGCAATACGCAAACAGTGGCACGGGCTATCTGATTGGGAAAACATCCCGACTCCTCCACCCTATTCCTGGCAGAGCAAGCTGCTTCACGTCATGCGGCGCATAGGCGAACGCATTCGCGCATCGTATGTCCTTTGGATGACCGTGGCGTTTGCACTCTGGTGGCTGACGGTTGCATTGCTGAGCCCTGTTCTGGCGTGGCCTCATCCCGACTCTGAAGGACGCCGGCAGGCGTGCCTGCTGCTGGCCTGCGCGTTACTCGGCCTGCCCGCGCTGATCGCGCTCCTGACCAAACCGGAACGCGAGGACGATTTTCAGCCCGCAGATCGCAACACGCGGCTGCGCGTCCTTTTCTTGAAGCTGTCCGGCGCATATATGGGCTTCTTCGCCTTTGCCGGCGTTATCATCGGCCTGACGCTGATTGGCTATTACGTGACCAGCCGCGGCGTTAGCGGCTGGCTCGCCTGGTTGCTGTGCGGCCTGCCGCTGTTTTTTGGCTACGTCGCCGCGCGACGCATCCCCGCCGACCGGCATTACCTCTATGATGGAAAGCTTGGCATCCATCGCGCAGACCAATTGGCATTGGGCGCCGCCCTGCTCTTCAGCCTTTTCCTACCCTGGTTCCTCTTTGAGTTTCACAACTTCTTCACCGACCGAATCTTGGGCGGTACAGCAATTCTCTTCGCAGTCGCTGCAATCGCTTGGTATGAAATGCGCAAGCAGCGCGCAACCCTTCGCTAAGGCCATTCCAAGAAAAGATCGCGTCAAATCTCTCCGATAGCTGCGAACACGAGGTTGACAAGTCCATCTTGAAACCGTACGCACGGCGTTGAACGGCCTGCAATCTGCACCTTGCAAGGGTCTTGCACCCTATGCAAGCAATTCGTGCATTGGGTGCAAGTTTTGCATGTTTCAATAGCGGTGTGACCACGGTGGGCGCCAACCGTCACGCTCGTTAACAATCCAGCTCATCTGAGGGGAAACACGCGTGTGCCGCGTCGGTAGCGGCGGGATCCCCTAGCCTCAGAGAGCCTCTCATCCAATGGAGGCACTCTGAGATGAAGATCAACACTTTCCGAGGGCGTAGCCATCGCTGGCTGCTGGCCCTGCTCGTGGCCTTGAGCCTTGGCCTGCTGGCCGGTCAGCAACGGTCGGAACAATCTGCGGAGACGAATGCGCCGGCTGCAGTGGCATCCGAGGGCCAAGGCAGTTCAGGAGGGGGTGGAGGATAGTCTAGGCGGGGGGTGAAGCCAAGCATGCTTCACCCCTCTTGTATGTCTACTATGCGCAAGCTTTCATTAATTTGGCTTCGCAGCCTTTGCGAATAGGCATGATCGGCAACATGGGCAAGATGGTCAAGCGCTCGGACCAGAGAGTCTTTGGCCGCTTCCCCGCGACCTTGTCGAACCTGGACTTGCGCCAAATTCTGCAGCGTATCAGCCAAATAGAGATGATCTTGCAGCGGCTCACGAAGCTGGATACTCACCTGAAACATGGCTTCGGCCTCGGACCAACGTTCCAACTCAGTGTAGAGCGTCCCCAGATTATTACGCACAATCGCTAAGTTCAGCGCGTCGCCTTGGGCCAAGTGAAACTCGGCGGCGATGTGATACTCATGTTCGGCCGCCTGGATATCGCCACAGTCGAAGAGGACGGCGCCTAGATTGTTGCGGACGGCTGCCTCTTCTCCCCTATCACCCAAGTCAACGAAGAGCTGAATTGATTGTTTCATATAGGATTGGGCATCCTCCAACCGATTCTGGCGCCAACGTACAAATCCCAAATCGCGTAGATTGCACGCCATCTTATGGGCATCGCCCTGTTGACAACGAATTGCAAGAGCCTGCTCAAAGTATGTTCCGGCCGTCTTCCACTCTCGCTGAAACAGGGCGCTGCGTCCCAGCACATTCAAGCTGTCGGCCCGCTCTGGGTGGCCCGGACCGAGCAAGGCAAAGGCCTGACTAGCCAACTGCTCAGCTTGGGTATAATCGTGGCGTAGACAAGCCAGGAAGCCCAGGCGGTTAAGGGCCAATGCATGGCCTTCGCGGTCAGGGATTGCCGCGTAGGCGGCGGCGCTGTGGCGAAAGAGCGTCTCTGCGGCTGAGAACTTGCTGCGCCATTGGTAGATGCGGCCCAAGCGAAAGAGTAGCGTTGCCTTGGTCGCCAGATTTTCCTGCCGGCGCGCCAGGCGAATTCCCTGAATCAGGTAGTGGGCCCAGTCGTCGCGCCGGCCGATGCGCTCCATGTGTTCGGCCAGGGCCAGGATGATAGCCAGGGCCGTTGGCTGGGCATCTTCAATGCGCAAGGTATAGGGCAGACAGTGGAGCGCGGTATCCCGGGTCTCTGCCAAGGCTGCGAAATCGTCCGCTGTCATGCGCTCTAGCACGATCTGGGCGCTGCGCACGATATACGTGCGGAAGAGATCAGCATAGGCGGGATCGACCGGCGGAGCTACTGCCATCTGGCTACCTGTTCATGGAGAAAGGTGCGGGTAAGGCTGTGGATGCTGTAGCGGCGGCGCTGCAGGTCGCCCCCTACGTTAACCAGATTGAGACGCACGAGTCCGGCCAGCCCGGCCCGCAATTCATCCCGCTCCAGCCCGCTGACGGCCCCAATGAAGTCGGCTGCCTCGCGTTCCACCGGCGTCAGGGGCATGGCCAGGAGCAGCCGCCGCTCCCGCTCGGCCAGGGCATCCCAGGCCCGGCGGTAGATGAAGGTATAGAGATTCTCGATGCTTTCGCCCCTGGCGTGACGCAGATCGGCCAGCAGTGCATCCAGCCCGTAATGGTGCAACTGCCCCGTCAGCAGGCGCAGGGCCAGGGGATTGCCGCCCACGGCCGCATAGATGGGGCGCAGATCATCGTCGGCTGCGCCCTCGATCAGGGGCAGGTTGATGCGCCGGGCTTCCTGGCGCACAAGGTCGAGCGCGTGCTGCTCGCTCAGTTCCGGCACGAGGAAATGATAGAGGGCGAACTCGCCCTCATAGCGCTTGCGTGCCGTTAGCAGGATCCGGGACGGATTCGCCAACTCGGCCAGCAAGGGTACGAGTTGATCTAGATCTTCGATCGTTTCCAGGTTGTCCACAACCAGGAGATGGGGATGGCTCATGAGCCGGCTGCCCAGGGCCCGCCGCGCACCGGCCGGGTCGACCATGAAGCGCGCGGCTTCTTCGGGCATCACCTGGCGGCTCAGGGCCGCGGCAACCGCATCGGCCGAAGTGGCCGCACCGGCGAGGGCATGGAGGCTCCCGTCCAGCAGCAGCTGGCTGGGCTGGGCGCTCACCCAGGCAACGCCATCGAAGCGGGGATGGAGGCCCGCAGTGCGCACAAGCACATCGGCCAGGGTCGTCTTGCCGATCCCGCCGATGCCCTCGATGCTGATCAGCCAGGGCGGCTCATCGCTGCCGAGCAGGGGCGCCAGTTGGGCGACCGCCTCGTCAATACCGACCGTTTCGCCGTAGGACGGCGCGCCCAGTCGCGCATTCACGGTTTGGCGGCGCTCTGCGATCAGCTCCGCCTCCATGGCTGCGACGACCTCGCAGAGCCGGGCAATGGCCTGGCGCTGCTGCACGTAGATGGTGCTCTCCGCCACGTTGCGCCGGTTGGCCATGGCGCTGACCGGATGGTTGTCCAGAAAGCGCAACTGCAGCAGCTCGGCTTCGTCGGGATGGCGCGTTTTGAGTTGCTCCAGGGCCTGGAGGAGCACTTCCGCCGCCGCACGCTGGGGCGAGTATTCGTGTGCGCGCATGAACTGCCCGTGGAGGAGGAGATGGGAGAGGGTGGAACCATTTAGGTTGTGCTGGCGCCATTGCCGCAATGATTCGCGCACCGAGGCGCAAAGGTTTCGCGCGTCATCTGTAGGGGGCATGGCCGCGAGGTCCGAATTGAGTAGGTTAGGAATAGGTGTTTTATAGATCGATTGTAGATTATATCACATACTATATACCGGATTGATGGCGTCGCCAATCCCTTTTCCCCGAAAAGGCGGCTCGAGCGGCTGAACGCAATGCAGTTACCTGCACGGAAGGCGCTCTGCCGCAACCACGCGCCCGGTCTTCATTCTATGTGGTGAACGTTTTGACGGAGTTGTTGCGGTAACCTTTGGCGTTATCCGGTGATGAGAGTCGTATTCAGAAAGGTATTGATAGGGATGTGAGTTCGTTTCAGCGTTAACAGAGACGATTGAGGCGCAAGATAACGATCATTCAAACCATTAAAATACCATTAAAATAGTGGAGTGAAGCCGCCCTATGGAAACTAGTGCAAACACAAAGAATCCGGTATTGGCTGCCGTATTGAGCGCCCTCCTCAACGGAGCGGGCCAAATATACAACGGTCAAATTGGCAAGGCTCTCGGAATTATTGGCATTCAAATCGTAAACGGGCTTCTGACGTTTGTTATCATTGGTTGGCTGACATTCCCAATAGTGTACGTTTGGTCCATATACGATGCCTATACGGAGGCCAAGAAGCTATCTGAGCAGAGATTAATCCAAGATACCAAACCATGTCCTCGCTGCGCGGAACGGGTGCAGCGCACCGCCCAGGTTTGTCGATACTGCGGGCATGAGTTTGAACCGGTCAGAACGCCAAGCATTGCTGAATAACGATCGCTTCAACATTTGGAAAGGATTTTTTAGAATGACTGACCATAGAACATCTCCCCAAACCCCGGATGCCGCCGGCGTGAACCGCGGACGCCGCCGATTGCTACAGGTTTTGGGCGCAACCGGACTCACGGTCACGGCCAGTACGGCCATTCCCAGCAAGTGGGCGGAACCGGTCATGGAAATCGGCGTGCTGCCGGTCCACGCACAGGCATCCCCCTTCGATCCGCCGCCGGTAGCCGAATGCATTCCGATTCCTACGCCTGCCGACATTGGGCTGACCGTGGATATGTCCGGCAGTATTGCAGGATCCGTCGAGCAGGCAAAGCAAGCTCTGGTTACCTTTGTGAATGCACGCGATTTGAGTCGAGATGTAATTGGGCTGGTCAGTTTTGACACGGAAACGTTACAGCGTCAGCCATTGACCCAGGACCGGGGTGCTTTGATCAACACAATCGGATCGCTCTCTGCAGCAGGAGCGACATCGATCGCCTATGGAATTGGCGCCGGTCAGGATCTATTGGAATCTGGTCCGACAACACCGGGAAATGCGCAGATCATGGTTTTATTTTCGGACGGGATGGCTAATGAGACCAATCCATTCCAGACTGCCGATTTCCCGCCAGCCCGCGATGCGGCGCTCAATGCCGCGAACCAGGCCAAGGCCGCCGGCATCCGCATCATCACGATCGGCATCGGCGATTCGTTCAACGAGGCCATCGACTTGATGCGCAACATTGCATCCTCACCCAACGATTTCTTCTATGTCAGCAACCTGAGTGAACTGGAAGAAGCGCTTTCTGCCGGCTGCCAGCCGGGATAGGAAATGTGAGGAGCGAACACGGCGTTAGATGGTCCGTCGCGCCCGAATATCATCCATGAGCACGTCACCGACCGCCCTCGACCTCCTGTTATCGGCAATCGACTCGTCATGCGTCGAGGGCGTCGGTTCAGATGAATTCGCCACAAGCTGGGGCGAAATGAATTGGGACGAGGTCATCGGTGAGGCGGAGAATCAAGGATTAGGACCAATCGTCTACCATTGCCTGATGCAGGCCAATGCCCATGTTCCCGACCGTGCAAAAATCTCCTTTCAGGGCCTTTATCTACGCCACCGACGTGCGAACCGCCTTCGCATAGAGATTTTGCGAGAGATTTTGGCGGCGCTCGAGGCTCGCGGAATCGATGTGCTCGTTCTCAAAGGTGCGGCGCTTGCGCATCTGATCTATTCCGAACCGGGTCTGCGCCCCATGCGTGATCTGGATCTTCTGGTGCACCCGGCGGATGCTCTTCCGGCCGGCAACATTCTCTCTGAAATGGGCTTTCAGGCGCTGCAAGCCGACGATGAGGCTTTGCCGGGCAAGCATCTGCAGAACGCGATGCTTCAGCGGGCCGGCATAACGGTGAGCGTTGAGGTTCATTACAATCTGTTTGAACGATTTGCGACCCGCAGCATGACACTGGAGACACTGCGGGCCCCGCCGATGATGTTTGATTGCGGCGACCTGGCGGCATTTGCGTTGGGGCCCGGGGACATGCTGTTACATCTTAGCGAACATATCGCCTATCATGCCAGCATCTGGGAACCGATTCGTCTGATTTGGATCGTAGACTTGGTCACCTACGCTGAGCGTTTTGTGGACGTGATCGATTGGGAGGAAGTCAGGACTAAAGACCCGATCGTTATCAAACAGCTTTCTCTCTTTCATCACGTCGTGCCGCTATCTCAGCGTTTGCAGGCGGCTAGCGGCGCCCCTATCGCATTGACGATTGGCGGCATTGGTCGAGAGTTCAAAGGTTGGCCGCGTTATCGTTGGCGAGAGTTGCGGATGCAGTCGCCACAGGATGCGTTGCGCGAAACACTATTTCCTTCTGAGTGGTGGCTGCGTCTGCACTATCGGCTGAACAGTACCGAGTCGCTCGCTCCGTACAGATGGTTGTGGCATCCGCTGTATGTGTTGGGTCCCCTTTACCTTTGGGAAAAAGTCCGCCTTTTCTGGCATTTGCAGGCGCATCCGATGATAGAGGCACAGCGAAAACGTAAGCGAGCCCATGCAAACAAGAATTCCATGCCAAGCGTCTGACTATTATTTGGAGACGCTTGACGATGAAATCCTGCTCTACCACCCGGCGCGTACCACAATCTTCCGGTTGGATCAAGCGGGCGCGTTGATATGGCAACTGTGTGATGGACGTCGCAGCGTTACCGATATTGCTGTCCTGCTGCAGGAGGCGTATCCGGAAGCCCGAGACGAAATCGACCATGACGTTCGAGCCCTGCTTGATCGGCTGGCGCAATATGGCATCATTCAATTTGTTTGACGGCAATGAAAGACCCATTCGGCAGGTACATTTCGCCGGAAATGCCGTCGACATTGTAAGCTGCGGCGCACCCGAATCGAATCTAGTCGAGTTCTTGTTTGCGGATGTGAGCGCTCGTCCAGATCCCACAGTCGATTCGCACGCCCGTTTTTGCCTGCAGCGCGACGGCAGCGCGATCTACCGGCTGTTCTGCAACGGAGCGATGACGCGCCGCACCTTCGACGAAGCGCTCATGGCTGAGAGCATGCTCGGAGACGTAGGCTACCAATTGACGACGAAGAGTAGCGGCGGCATGGTTTTTCATGCCGCCGCTGTCGCTTGGCAGGGAAAAGGCGTGTTGTTGCCCGGAGCGTCCGGTTCGGGCAAAAGCACCCTGACTGCTTGGCTGGCGAGCCATGGTTACGCTTATTTGACGGACGAACTGGTTTTTGTGCCAAGCCGTATGACGCACATGGAGGCATTCTCACGACCGCTCAATTTGAAGCGGTCGTCGCGTGCTGTGTTGGCTGGGCGGGTTCCATTCGACGCTGAAAAGGGCAGGATTCTGAGCAGCAAACGTGCGGACATCGTACCGTCCGCACTCCTGACCACTAGACCGCCAACACAGAAGGCTCCATTGTCGGCAATCGTCTTTCCTCGCTATATAGAAGACGCGCGGCACGAGTGCAAACGCCTTGTCGCTGCTCGCTCAGGCTTACTGCTGATGCAACACCTAATCAATGCACGCAATCTCCAAAGTGACGGTTTCAATGAGATCGTACGCGTGGCACGTACCACGCCGGCCTATTGTCTGCAATATGCGAACCTTGCAGACGCTGAAGTCTCGTTACACAGAATCTTTGATGCTCTGAACGGAGACGCGCACGCTTGTGCTAACAAGAAACGAGGGAAGTCGTGAAACTACTTGTGTCCGCGATTCTTGCGGCTGTTGTGCTTGTCGTTGCGGGACTAGCAGAAGCGCAAGTTATCATGGCGAACGCAGCAGGGGGGTATGCCCAGACAGAACCTGATGACTTGGACTTGCCGGACGATGTGAGTGTGGCCTGGAACAGCAACACTGGAACGGTCTCATCGATGCACGGGTACTTCGCTTTGCCCGAGGAGTTGTCGGCCGCACAACTCAATGCTGCCGATGCAGCATTGGGCTTTCTCGATACATATGCCGAACTGTTTGGCATAGGGAACGTCCAAGACGAACTGCTCTTGACGTCCAGCGACACGGATGACCTTGGCATGCATCATGTACGTTTCCAACAGATCTATCAGGGTGTACCGGTCTATCTCGGCGAGATCCGTGTGCATCTAACCGCTGACCAGACTGCTGTGACCGCCGCCAGCAGCAGTTTCCTTCCCAGACTCGAACTGGATTCAGTGGATCCGCAGCTTGTCAATAGTCACACGTCACTGTACCAGGGATGGTCGCCTAATGTGTACCAGGGATCGCCCGACTATTGACAGCTCCCTAGAAACTCTCCTTGGCTGAGTTTCTTTGCCGGGGCTGATGTTGCCCCTGGCAGCATGGGGTAACTCAGGGTGACGAATGCCTCCCAGCGTGAATTACACACGATGGCTGGGGTTGATTTGACGCGCTCGATCCTGATCGTTATACTAAACCGCAAGCACAACGAAACCATGACCTACGAAAACTGTGCTCTCGTACTCTCTTTGGTTTAGATTTCCGATGCTAGCGCGGACGATTTCCGCCGGGGCGAACATTCCTCATGCCCGCAAGCCATCCCTGTAAGGCAACTTATGACGACCACCCCAGCGCTCTCTGAACAAATCCAGGCGGCTCAAAGTGAGTTGGAACCGCAATTCTCGGCCTTGCGCAAGGCGACCGGCGCGCTTAAGCAGGCGGCCAAGCTGGCGGCTGAAGCGAAGCCCGACGCCTTGACCATGCAGAAGGCCCTAGCCAAACTGCAGCAGGCTGAGGAACTACTGGAGGATCCTGCGCTGCACCGGGCTACCCAGACCTTTGCCAATGCAACGCAGGCCGCGCTTGACTCCCTGGCCTTTGAGTTCGCCCACGACTTGCGCGACGCCTTTGCCGAGCGCGGCATCCAGGTAGAGGGCCGCCCGCCGACGCTGGTCATCGGCGACCTGGTGCTGCAGATCGATATCGGCGCCCGGAAGGCGACCTGGTTCTACGGCAAAGAAGCATTGACTCGCCCCCTGCCTCTAACCATCAAGGGACTGTTGAAAGCCTACGACCAACAGTACAAAACCATCATCAATCGTGAACTCAACGCGGCAGAGTTCATGGCGGAAGTATACAAGGCGTGGTCTGATTTGATGGAGGAGCGGTCGCGCAGGGGCGGTCGCGTCAATATCGTCGAGGTCTATAGCAAGCTGACCCTCAATCGTCAGTCTGCACGCTTCTGGAACAGTCCGGCGCGTAGTACCTTCAAGGATTATCCTCGCCCGCTCTTTGTGCGTGATCTCGTGTTGGTGCGCAGTGCGCCGGTCGCCCTGGTCGCTGGACAGGAGCAGGAAATGCGCCTGGGCATTGCATCCAAGAACCAAGCGGATAGCGCCCAACGCAGCGTCTGGCTTCCCATCAGCGCACTCGACGGCGAATACTATGCCGATCTGACCTTCCAGCCGGACTCCTAATCCACCATGCTTCCGTCGCAGCCGCTTGCACGCCAAATCATCGAAGTATTGGGCAGTACCGGCACGCCGCCGGCCAAAGGCGTGCGCTACTTCAATGTCGGCAATGCTTCACTGTTGGCTGCACTGGATGAGTACTACCTTGACTCCTATCTGCAGGACGGCGGCGCTGCGTATAAGATGGTGGTGGGCGACTATGGCAGCGGGAAGTCCCATTTCCTTTACTGCTTGCGCGATTTGGCTTGGTCACGTGGATTCGCCGTGTCCAAGGTAGATCTCAGCCCGGTCGAAACGCCGTACAACGATCAGCGCGCCGTCTACAGTGCCGTAGCCCGCAATTTGATCCGCCACGACGAAGATGAGGCCATGGCTGACGAGTATGGGTTGACCGTCTTCCTGGCCGGTACGCTGGAACGGGTGACTGGAGAAGAAGTTTCGCTGGAGACATTGAACCACCCCAACTACCGTGCGCTGGTCGACACGGTCGAGAGCGCGACCGTCGACAGCCTGGCCTACAAGCAGGCGATTCTGGCCTATTTCGACGCCCTGATTCGCGACCAGGAGGTTCAGCTCGATTCGCTGACCCGTTGGCTCATGGGCGCAACGACCACGCCGGAAGACACCAAGATTCTGCGCACCCTGGGCGTCACGGGGAAGATCACCCGACCCAACGCATTTCGTATGCTCCGTTCTCTGGCCCAGACGATCCGGGCGCTCTCCTACAGCGGGTTGATCCTGCTCTTCGATGAGGTCGATCGCATGGCCAGCATTGGCGGCAAGGCCGAAAAGATGGCCACCGACAATCTGCGTGAGGTTGTCGACCGCTGTCGTGATGAACTGCCCGGCGCGATGTTTGTCTACGCGGTGCCGCCCCAATTTATCAACGATATCGTACCTCGCTACCCGGCCCTGCAGCAACGTCTGCGCGCGCCGGGGCGCTTCTCACGCATCAATCATTTCAGCCCCCAAATCGATCTGGAACATCTTGACCTGGACGAGAACGATCTTCTGCTGGCCATCGGTGACAAGCTCATTCCCATCTATGAAAGGGCGTTTGCAGTCGAACTCGACCGCCAAACCCAGTATGCCAACGCCGCCATTTTGGCTAACGTGGCGCGGGACGTCTTTCTGGACGTGAGCCATCGCCGGCTTTTCGTCAAGGCCTTTGTAAGTGAATTGGCGCGCCAGCATGCTACAGAAGAGCACGTTCTGCGCGAAGATGAGGCTATCGCCATCATCCGCGGTCAGGTCGATGAACTGAGCGGTGGTGAGACGCCGCCATATTGATAACACGTCACTGATGACAGGGAACCTGTGAGCATTATCGGCACAGAGGTTGAGCATCCCCAATATGGGCGCGGCCAGGTGGTGGCTGCTTATCGCAACGGCGCTGACTGGCTGGTGCGCTTTAACAGCGGGCTCCGTTTTCGGCGGCCGCGTGGAGAATTTGTCGGCCATCAAGACGATCCGACCACGGTCGCGCTGCCGCCCGTCCCCGCCAGGCCGCCCATGCGGCCGGAGCAGTTGGACGCGCGTCAACTGCTGGAAGCTTTGCGCGCCGGCATTGCGCCTGCCCGACACGTGCGCGAACTGACCATCGGCCTGGCAGAGGAGCAGGCCAGTCTCAACCGAGCGTTGCTGCGTGCGCATGAGGAAGGCGGCGCCGTGCGCGCCGTCTTTGGCGAGTACGGTTTCGGCAAAAGTCACGTTGTCGAGTGGACCAGTCAGACTGCCTTGGAACAGAACTATCTTGTGGC
Source organism: uncultured Caldilineaceae bacterium (assembly GCA_964478635.1). Classification (GTDB taxonomy): domain Bacteria; phylum Chloroflexota; class Anaerolineae; order Caldilineales; family Caldilineaceae; genus JAGRCP01. The sequence goes on along the minus strand of CAYZLP010000020.1, from coordinate 2,122 downwards.
TTCCGCCAGTCTGGATCTGTATGAGCTGCCGCCCCATCGCGCCTTCGCCATTTATACTGCGCTCGTGCGCTCGCTCCGTTATCCCGATTCGGATGAGCAGGGCTTGGAGCATCTGCTGGATCAGGCTGCCTCCCTGCCGGGACTGCCTGATCAGTTGGCGCGCTCGACGCCGGTGGCAGTTGATCCATGGACGGCCGGATTGACGGCCTGGAGCGATGCGTCGTCTTCACGGCGGCGCAGGGCCTGGCGACAGTGGTTGGAGGGCGGACGGCGTCAACCGTCCATGAATCGGGGGTGGCCGTCGGATGTACGCTTCCCTACCATCTACCGCGTGGGACACAACGCCCGCCAGATTGCCTACCTGTTGAGCGGACTGAGCGTGCTGGCGCGTCTGGTCGGCTATAGCGGGCTTTGTGTGCTGATCGACGAAGCTGAAAGCTACTCGCTGCTTTATCCGTATCAACGTCCCAAAGCTGGCCAGGTCTTTAGCGCCGTGATCTATGCCGCGCTGCGCGACCAGCAGCAGCGCATCGCAGCCGACAGCTTTCCCCAGCACCGCTGGCGCGACTATCCCCTGGGCTATGATGAACGCCAGTCCCTCCTTTTTCTCTTTACGCTCACACACAGCGATCGCCGGATGCCCGTGGACGAATGGCTGGACGATGGACAGATACTTTGGCTGGACCCCCACCAAACGGCCCAAGAGATCGGCCACTTCCTGGAGAAGGTGTTGGCCTACCATGCCGCGGCCTATGGCTATGCAGTCGATGAGCGCCAGCGCCAGGTACGGCGCGGCGCAGCGGAGCGGCTGGCTGAGGGCCTGCGTCACGGCCGCCTGAGCATGCGCGGTCTGGTGCGCCTGAGCGTGGAACTCTACGATCTGCTCTACCTGTATCCCGAATACGATGCCGCTCTTTTGCTGGCCGAACTCCGTGACCAACTCCAACCTTGAGCAACCAGCCCGACTCGAACGACATTGTCTCCGCCTCAGCAGCCGCCTCTGACGCTGCCAATCTCAAGGCCGCGCTCCCTCGGGTGTGGCCGGCTTTCTTTGCCCGCTACGGCAATTTTACGTCGGTCCAGCTGCAGGCGATGCCGGCAATCTTGGCGGGGGAAAATCTCCTGGTCATTGCACCTACAGCCGGAGGCAAGACCGAGGCCGCCATCGCGCCCTTACTGGAGCGCATGCTGCAGGGCCATGACAACCCCAACGGCGCATTGCGTATTCTTTACGTCTGTCCGACACGTGCACTGGCGCGTGACCTATACGAGCGTTTACATCGCCCCCTGGCGGAACTGCGCGTCGACCTGAGCATCAAGACGGGGGATACGGGGCCTGTCTCCCTGCAGGCGCCGCCAGCGGTGCTCATCACCACGCCTGAGTCGACCGATTCGCTGCTGACACGCGGTCCCCGCATCTTCATAGCCCTGGAAGCAGTGGTGCTGGATGAGATTCACCTTTTCGACCACTCGCCCCGTGGCGATCATCTGCGTTGCCTGCTGCGGCGTATCGAACACGTGCGCGCATATGCTCAGGCTACAGGCGGCCAGACCGAGTTCCGGTCCGCCCAGCGAGTGGCCATCTCCGCCACCGTACCCGATACAGCGGGGATTTTGACCCGCTATCTGGTAACTGAAGACCGCCCGGCGCGTACAGTAGAGGCCGGCAGCGGCCGCCGTCTGGATGCCGTGATCGAGCCCATGGCGGGTTTGGGCGATCTGCCCGCACTGTTGGCGCGGCGCAGCGCGGGACGGCGCGGACTGCGTAAGTCGCTGCTTTTCTGCAACACGCGTAACGAGGTGGAGCAGACCGCGGCTTACCTGCGCAACCATCTGCCCTATGCCGCAGCGATCTTCGTTCACTATTCCAATTTGGACCCGACCGTACGACGCCAGACCGAACAGGCCTTTGCCGAAAGCTCCGTGGCCATCTGCGTCAGCAGTTCCACCCTGGAACTGGGCATCGACATCGGCAGCATCGACGACGTGGTATTGCTGGGACCGCCGCCGACGCTTACCTCTTTTATGCAGCGTATCGGACGGGGTGGACGGCGTACCGGTCGCATATCTGTGCTTGGCTTGGCCCGTTCACCGCTAGAGGCAGCCCGCTTCCGAGCCCTGA
>CAYZLP010000019.1:0-17772 GCA_964478635.1 uncultured Caldilineaceae bacterium | reverse complement strand
AGCCGGTGTCCAGGCCGAGATCAGCGGGCGCCCCAAGCACATCTACAGTATCTGGAAGAAGATGCAGCGCAAGGGCGTGGATTTCAGCCAAATCTACGATATTCACGGTTTCCGCGTGATCGTGGAGACCGAAGCCCAATGCTATGCCGCGCTCGGCGTGGTGCACACCCTCTGGCGGCCGATACCGGGCGAATTTGACGACTACATCGCGAATCCCAAAGACAACATGTACCGCAGCCTGCATACGGCCGTCCTCAGCCCGGACAACGGTCGGCCCATGGAGGTCCAGATTCGGACCAAGGAGATGCATCGGATTGCCGAACTGGGCATCGCCGCCCATTGGAGCTACAAGGAAAACCGCGTCCACGACAAGAGCTTCCAGCAGAAGATCAACTGGTTGCGGCAGCTCATGGAATGGCGCCATGACGTGACTGACGCCAATGCCTTCATGGACGGCATGATGTCGGATGTCTTTAACGATCGCGTCTACGTCTTCACGCCCAAAGGTGACGTCATCGACCTGCCGGCGGGCGCTACGCCCATCGATCTGGCCTATGCGATTCATACCGAACTCGGCCATCGGTGTCGCGGGGCGAACGTCAACGGTCAGCTGAAACCACTCGATTACAAGCTCAAAACCGGCGATCAAGTCTCCGTGGTAACGGCCAAGCGGGGCGGACCGAGCCGTGACTGGCTCAACCCCAATCTGGAGTATGTGGCCACCCAGCGCGCGCGCAGCAAGATTCGCACCTGGCTGCGTCGCCAGAATCGCGACGACAACATTCAGCGTGGGCGTCATCTGCTGGAGAAGGAGTTGAAGCGCCTCTCCATCACCGAAAGTTTCGAGTCGGTGATGAGGCTTTTCAACAATTACGACAAAGTGGATGATTTCCTGGCCGCCATCGGCTACGGCGAGATCAACTCTCAGCATATTGCCCAGAAGCTCCTCGACAAGGAGCGTCAGGATCAGCAGGAAGAAGAGTGGCGCAAGGGGCTGAAGCTCAAGGATACGAGCAGCAAACGCGTCGCCACGGGTAGCTTCCAGGTGCAGGGGGTGGACGGCCTCCTGACGCATCTGGGGCGCTGCTGTAATCCTGTGCCGGGCGACCAGATTGTGGGGTACGTGACCCGGGGACGTGGCATCACTGTCCATCGCAAGACCTGCCCGAATGTGGCCGACACATTCCGCAAGGGACGTGACAAGCAACTAATCGATGTGCAGTGGAAGACGCAACAGGAACAGACTTTCCCGGTCAAGATTCAGGTAAGCGCTTATGATCGGGCCGGTCTCGTGCGCGATGTGGCGAGTCTGGTCGCAGACGATCACATCAACATGTTGAGTATCGAGGCGCTGACGGGACAGAAGAACAACATTGCCATCATCAATGCTACGCTGGAAATCGAGGATGCGTCTCAGTTGACCCGCATCCTTACCAAGATCGATCGCCTGCCCAACGTGATCGAGGTTCGCCGCCAAGTCGGTTAGCGCGCCGGCGTACGCTGCGGGATGGGGGGCGGCTTTCACTCTCCGGTTAGAGATCCAGCCGGTAGCCGACGCCGCGAACTGTTGTCAGAAACTGGGGTTTGGACGGATTCTCCTCAATGCGTTCGCGCAGCCAGCGCACATGCACGTCCAAGGTGCGGGTATCGTCCATGAAGGACGTGTTCCAAATGCTGCGCATGATCTCCTTGCGTTCCACGACTTTCCCATTATGCTGCATCAGCATCTGCAGGAGCATGCACTGCTTGGGCGTCATGCGGTAGTGCCCATTGGGGGTAGAGACCGTACGCGTGGCGATGTTCAGCATCACATCACCGAGCTTGAGCTGGTAGCCCTCCGCCTCGACGCAAATCTGGTAAATGACGCGTTTTACCTCGGCTTCATCCAACGGCACGGGCAGATACCCATCGAAAAGCGACGGATTCTGAGGGGTGTGTTTGCCGATTGCGATGATGGCGGCGGTCGGCAGGCGATAGCGAACCATTTCGCAGAAACGGACCCGGCTATTGGGTTTTGCATCCAGTTCGACCAGAATGATATGGGGCGGGTGCGTGCGGATCTGGGCAAGGGCGGCTTTCTGATTGGTTACCATGCGAAATTCCAGTCGAAACTGGCTCGCAGCATCGCCGTTGAAAAAGGGGCTCTGCTCTTCTGAACTTGTGACTTTCAATCGCTCTGCCGTTTGTGAAGGACGCCCCACAAACAGTATTCGAATCGCCATTGCCATGTCGCCGTTGCTCGCATTGCGGGGCCAAGATAGAGGTATGCTCCATTATACTGAAAAAGGCGATTGATCGCAACGGCAGGTTTTGATGTTCTGTCAAGTTGCCGTCATCGCCCCATTTGTGATGCCGACATCGGACAGGGCGGCTTCCGGGAAGCCCCTTTCGCATTGGCTTTGAACTTGCCCGCTGCTATAATTGCTATAATGATGCGCATGAATTTATTGACAAGAACACGGTTGGATAGGCATCCATGGCGCAGGACGACCAGTTGACAGCATATGATTATGAGTCAACCCTAGGTGAATCGACGGCGCGCGTCGTGACCGACGAGCGCGCCCGCAAACGCGTTGCCCTGGGCTTGGAGCCGGCGCGCCCTACCGCCAGGGAGACCATCCAGCGCCCGCCCAGTGATGATTTGCCAATGTGGCACTGGCGGTGGCTAGCCTTTCTTGTAGGCGCCCTGGCGCTGGCCACTTTTCTGTTGGTGCTGGCCACGCTGCTGAACTGGCCCACGAACTGGCAGGATCTGCGTGCATACTGGCGGGACGACGTTCTCCTGCCCGTGGCGGGTCAACCGGCCGGCGCCACCGTTTCGTACGATCTTGGTGAAGACAGCCCCTATCGTCGGCTCATCGAAATGGATTTCTCGTCGGCGGCCAATGGGCTGGACGAAGAATCTCTGGCCCTCCAATATGAGATATGGACGGACAGTGATGTCGGTTATTATCGTATGCGTGTCTGGCCCGGGAATCTGGCCTGGAGCATCCTGGGGAAGAACTGCCTTGGGCCCTACCGGATCGAGACGAGTGCCGCGATCGCAGCGGATGCGCCGTCCGCCTATGTGGGTCTGCTGGGACGTTTCCAGAATACGCAAAACTTCTACCTGTTCACGGTCGACGGGCAGGGTAACTATCAGGCCTTGGCGCAGGTTGAAGGTGAGTGGCAGACGCTGCAACCCTGGACTCCGTCACCCGCCATTCAGACCGCCGGGCTGCCCAATAAGCTTTCGCTGCAAGATGACGGCCGAACGTTGAACTTCCTCAGCAATGATACGTTGCTCTTTGGCATTTCGGACCTGGCGCTGCCGGCCGGCAATACGGGGCTTGTGGCCGGCAGCCGGCAACAGGTCGCCGATTTACTCTTTGACTGGTTGCGGCTGTACGACCTGCCCTGCCGCGTTCCCCAATAAGAATCTGTCCGGAAATTTTCTGTGGCAAACACGCTGGCAGGAGCGGAGTCGGGATTCACAGCCGAATTTTCGGATAGGTTCAAAGAACTCACTTTGGATAAAGTCTCATGCTTACGCCTTTGGAAGCGCTACGCACCGCGGTCGCGGCTGAAGATGAAGAAAGGGCCGAAGCGGCCATTGAAACGCTACGGCCGGCCGATGAATCCGCACTCCTGGCCGGATTGGCGATGGCCGACAATGATCTGGCTTGGTGGTCTCTCTACGCCCTTTCCCGCTGCGGAACGGCGGCCGGCGTTCCGGCCCTCGTTGCACGGCTGCAGGATGACGACGCTGCCATTCGCTCGGCAGCTGCCTTGGCCCTGGCGCACATCCAGCGCCGGGATAGCGGCATCGCCCCTGTCGTCGCTGCGCCCATCTGCGCACTCCTAACGGACGAGGTCGGCTATGTGCGTCAAACCGCGGCCGATGCGCTGTCCATCTGCGGCGATGCGGCCGTTCCCGCGCTGGCGGCCGCGCTGCAGGGTGAACATGAAGGCGCCCGGGCGCGTGCCATGATGGCCCTACGCAAGATCGGTACGTTGGAGGCGGCCAAAATAATGTACTTCTATCTCAACGATCCGAATTATCTGGTGCAGACCGTCGCGTATGAAGGATTGGACGAGATGGGACTGTTGGAAAACATTTTGTTGAAACCGTAACGCTCCCGGCAGCAGACCGGCCGTGCATCTGCCGCAACGCTCCTCACTTTGGGGCTGCGCGACCACTCGTGCTATAGTTACCCTCGTTTGTGTGTAGCTGGACCAGCGTAGCTAGACCCGTGTGGAAAAGAACATCTTTGCTCTCTTTCAAATCGTCGTATTTATCCTGAAACCTAATTGCCATGATTGCACTGCTAAATCGTTCGCATAAAGAATTTCGTGACCGGCGCGGCCGGTCGTTCAGGCAGTATGGCGCACTCTGGCTTGCCGCCGGCGTCGTACTTCTTCTCCTGGCAGGCTGTCAGTCCTCTTCGGCGTCCCAGCAAGCGGTGGCGCCGGCCGTCGCGCCAATCGTCGAAAGCCCCTTCATTGACGCCGTGGCCGACTATGTGGCCATGCCGGAAGAGGAACCGGAGGAAGAAGCCGCAGCAGAGGCAGGCGGCACAATCCCGGAGGAAGATGAGAAGAGCTACGTCATCGTCACGACCCAGGGCGCCCGGGCCAACATGCGCAGTGGGCCCGATCTTGAGGCCGAGATCATCGGCAAGGGCAACCCGGGTACCACGTTCGAGGTGCTGGAGCAAACAGAGGAGGGGGATTGGTACAACGTGTGCTGCGTTTCTCCTCTGAGCAATCCGGATGGCCAGCCGGTTGAAGCCTGGGTCGCTGCGCAGGTGGTGGCGCCTTCAGACGCAAGCGGCTTCGTCGCACCCGAGAACGTCGAACCGCTCCTGCCCGCTGATCTGGAAGCGACCTGGAACGTCGATTGGGCTTGCGGTTCCGATCGCTGCAGCGTAGATGCCTGCTCGGCCACGGTAACGGCGCAGGCCGATTCCACCAATCTCCAGTTCCTTCAGGTCGCACACGAGGTCGCCTGGGACGATACCTGCTTCGCAACCGACAGCTGGATCTTTGAAGTGGATCCCGTCACGGGCGATGAGCGGACCGGCGACTTCGCCGAGAACTTCCTCTACAGCTACTGGCTGGGCGCCGAGCCGGGCGAAGCCAATGGCGTCTTCCGCTATGATGATGATCTGGGCGTCTTTGTCTGGTGCTCCGATGCTCAGGAAGTGGAAATTGACGAAGGCGACGGTTGGACGACGGTCTACGCAGGTTCAACCTGCCACGACGTGAAGACGGGGCTACTGGTCCTGCTTAGCTATACCAAGCGCTGGCTCTACTCCGGTGAATACGACGGTCAGAGCTACAGCCGCGCCTACTTTGGGGACAGTGAAACCCTGGAGCAGCGACTGGTCGAAACCAATATCGAGCTGGATTTTGCCGTGCCGACCGAGTAGGTCTGGCCGTCTGGCGCAGCGCCAGGCGCCATCATAGAACAGGCAATGAGGTGACGCGGCCGCGTCACCTCATTTTTGTTTGCGCTGATGCTGTTATCCGATGGGCTGGGCTTCAACCGCGCCCGCATAATCGGCCATGGATGAGCGTTCCAGGGGGTCAAAGGCCATGTCCGTGAGGTACGTAGACAAGGCTGCTTCAGCCCGGGCGGCGTAGGCGGCGTAACGGGAGCGCTTGTTTCGGACCGGCTCCTCCAGGTCGGGCAGCAGCCCCATATTTGCCTTCATGGGCTGAAAATCTTCCGGCTCGGCATGGGTGATGTAGTAGAGCAAAGCGCCCATCATCGTCTCCCGCGGCAGGCTCAACAGGGGCTCTCCCTGCAGCAGCCTGGCCAGATTGATGCCCGCCACCAGGCCGCCCATGGTACTGCCCACATAACCTTCCGTCCCCGTGATCTGGCCTGCAAAGAACAGGTCGTCACGCGCGCCGAATTGGAGGGTGGGTCGCATGAGCGTGGGACTGTTGATAAATGTATTGCGGTGCATCTGGCCCAGACGCACAAATTCAGCCTCCTGCAGGCCGGGAATCATGCGCAGTACGTCGGCCTGGGCGCCCCAGCGCAGGTTGGTCTGAAAACCGACCATGTTATAGAGAGTGCCGGCTACGTTGTCCTGGCGCAGCTGCACGACCGCATAGGGCCGGCGTCCCGTCCGGGGATCGCGCAGTCCGACGGGTCGCATGGGACCAAAGGCCAGTGCCTGCTCGCCGCGTGCGGCCAGGGCTTCGATGGGCATGCAGCCTTCGAAGTAGCGCTCCAATTCCGTGTCGGCGCCTTTCAGCTCGATTTTCGGCGCATCCAGCACCGCTTGTACGAAGGCTTCATACTCCTCTTTGTCGAGGGGGCAGTTGATGTAGTCGCCTTCTTCCGCGCCCGGTTCGCTGCTGCGGTCGTACCGGCTCTGGCGGAAGGCAAGGTTCATGTCAATGCTGTCGGCGGCGACAATAGGGGCCATGGCATCATAGAAATACAGATGCTGCTGGCCGGTCAAGGCCTGAATTTCACCGGTCAGGGCTGTGCTGGTCAACGGGCCGGTCGCGATGATGGCGGGTTCATCGGGAATGGCAGTCGCCTCCCCACGTATCACTTCAATGTTGGGGTGATCGTGAATGACAGCCGTAACGTCGGCCGCGAAATCCTCTCGGCTGACGGCCAGCGCGCTGCCGGCCGGCAGGGCATGGCGAAAGGCCGTCTTGATGATTAGACTGCCCATAGCCAGCATCTCGTTCTTGAGGATGCCCAGCGCGCGATCGCCCATGGTGCTGCCCATGGAATTGCTGCAGACAAGCTCGGCCAGCCGGTCCGTCACGTGGGCATCGGTGCCACGCGCGGGGCGCATTTCGTAGAGGCGTACCGCGACGCCTCGATTCGCCAGCTGCCAGGCTGCTTCACTCCCGGCCAGTCCGCCGCCGATAATGGTCACTTTTCGGGTCATGCACTGACTCCTTGAATCCTCATCGGCCGATCCACCCTTCGTGACCGGCAAGTCCCTGATTTTAACAAAGGGCGGAAGCCGGGTCAAACCCAACCGTGAATGCAGAATCTTCACATGGACCGGCAATCAGCAATCCTGTCAATCTGCGTACGTAACCATTCAGCTACCGAATCAGTCAGATAGAACGCGGATCAGGCGGATTTGCCGGATCTACCGGATTTACGTAGTTTTTCATCCAGGTGATCCCCGGGTATCCGCCAACTCCGCTCAATCCGCGTTCTATTTTGACCGAGCTGTATCGATATTTGCGTACTGTCATTTGTCCCTCGGCGACACCGTGCTATACTCCACTTTCATCACCATATCGATCCGAACAGCCGAAAGCGGTGGCAGCATGAATGCAGTTGATCTCATTGTAAAAAAACGGGATGGAGGGAAGTTGACACCCGTGGAGATCCAGACCTTTGTTACGGGCTTTACTGCCGGCAATATCCCGGATTATCAGGCCGCGGCCTTTGCCATGGCAGTCTATTTCCAGGGGATGGACGCAGAAGAGACCACCGCATTGACCATGGCCATGGCCGCCAGCGGAGAGCAACTGGACCTGCATGACGCGGTGGCGCCCGGTCGCCTGATCGTGGACAAACACTCCAGCGGCGGCGTGGGCGACAAGACCACCCTGGCCGTTGGACCCATCGTGGCCGCGTGTGGCCTGCCCGTAGGCAAAATGAGCGGCCGGGGGCTGAGCTTCAGCGGCGGCACCATTGATAAGCTGGAGAGCATCCGCGGCTGGTCGCCCGACCTTTCGGAATCCCAGTTTCGCCGCCAATTGCGCGACATCGGTCTGGTCGTCGCCGGTCAGACGGCGGACCTTGCACCTGCCGACAAGCAGCTCTATGCCTTACGTGACGTGACCGGCACCGTTGCCAGCCTGCCGCTCATTGCCAGCAGCATTATGTCCAAAAAGCTGGCGGCCGGCGCCGATGCCATCGTGCTCGACGTGAAGTGCGGGCGGGGCGCCTTTATGGAGACGCTGGAGGAAGCGCGCGCTTTGGCCGAACTGATGGTTGAAATCGGCGTCCGGGCCGGTCGGCAGATGACGGCGTTGATCACGCAGATGGAGCAGCCCCTGGGCCGGGCAGTCGGCAATGCGCTGGAAGTAAAAGAGGCCATCGCCACCCTGAACGGCCAGGGGCCGGCCGATTTCCAAGAGCTGGTGGAGGCGGTTTCCGTCGAGATGCTGCGTTTGGGGCAGGGCGAATCCGATCTCAGCGCGGCTGCGGCGGCAGGCGCAGTTCTCGGGGTCATCGACTCAGGCGCGGCCCTGGAGAAATTCCGGGAATTTGTCGTGGCCCAAGGCGGCGACCCGGTCATGGTCGACGAGGTGGCGCTGCTGCCCGAGGCCCCGGTCAAGCAGGCCGTCGCCGCCCCTCAATCGGGCTTCGTACACGGGATCGATGCCCGGGAGGTGGGCTTGACTGCCGTGGAGCTCGGCGGCGGCCGTCACAAAAAGGGCGATGAGATCGATCACCGGGTCGGCATCGTTCTCAAGCACAAAGTCGGCGCGGAAGTCGCCGCCGGCGATACGCTGGCGGTCGTTCATGCCGCGGACGTGGCCGGCGCAGACGCGGCCTGCCGGCGCATCACCGCCGCCTACACCCTACGCGAGGCGCCGGCTTCACCACTCCCCATTATTCTCGATCGCATCTCATCGGCCGGGTAGAACAGATGGGCGCGCCGTTACGCCCGGCAGGGATGCCCTACCAGGCCACGACCCGGCGCGCGCTGGCGACCCGATTGTAGAGATCGACGGTTCTGCGGGCGACTAGATCCCAATCGTACAGCGTCTTTACCTCCTCATACGCCCGCTGTTTGCGCTGTTCTCCGGCTTCCATGTCGGAAAAGAGCCGTTTGACGGCCCAAGCGATACTCTGCGCATCGGCGGGATAGGTTGTCAGTCCGTTGATTTCGTGGTGGACGACCTCGCTCAGCCCCCCCACATCGCTGACGATGACGTTGCACTTGTTGGCCATGGCTTCCAGGGCAACAATGCCAAACGGCTCGTAGAGACTGGGAAAGATGGCTGCATCGACCGACTGGTAGAAGAGGTCGCGCCGTTCGTCGCTCACATAGCCGAGAAAGTCCACGCGCTCGGCCACGCCGTGTAACTGGGCAATCTCCTGCATCTGCTGAGGATTTTTCCCTGCCACAATGAGCCTGGTATCGGGATACTCTGCCAGGATGCGGGGCATGGCCTCGAGCAGCACCGGCAAGCCCTTTTCAAAGACCATCCGCCCAACAAAAAAGAGCAGTCGTTCCCCATTGGGCGCATATTTGCGGCGATTGGCGCGACGAGCTTCCGGCGAATGCTGATGGACCTTGTGGAGATTGACGCCGTTGGGAATCACGTCGATCTTGTCCATGGGTACGCCAAAGAAATAATTCACCTCCTGGGCCATATAGCGGCTGCAGACGATGACCTCCCAGGCCTCAAAACAGGCGCGCCATTCCATATGGTCGATCTGGGCGTTCATTTCGCTGGGCAGATGGCCCCGGTGTCGTCCGCGTTCGGTGGCATGGATGGTCGAGATCAGGGGAACGTGATGGCGCAGCTTGAGGGTGATGCCGGCTTCGGCCACCAGCCAGTCGTGAATGTGAAGAATATCGTAGTCGTGGGCCGCCATTAGCTCGCTGGCGTAGTCCACCAACAAATGATTGGCGTCCACAACGCAATTGACGAGATCGATGGGATAGATCTGGGGCAGGTCAATGCGATGAATTCGGGTATGTTCGTCAAACTGTTCCCGGGGCAGAGCCTTCTCATTAAGTTGCGTGACAACGTCGAACTGCAGCGGCTCACCCAGGCCGTTCCGATCCGAAAGCGCCGGAATCAGTTCGGCGACGTGCTTGCCCATACCACCGACCACGTAAGGTGGGAATTCCCACGACAGGGTTAATACGCGCATACGTGTGCCTCACTTACTCTTCCCCACCGGCACACTGCTGCCTGAAGACAGATCGAACGTCTGTAGTTGCCACTGCTGCGGCGCCGGCGACGATCCGGCCGCAATCCGGTCCAATGCAGCGAGTGTGGCAACGTAGACGATCTGGGCGTCCGGCGTATCGGGGAAATTGGGAGCGATTTCGAGATTATACCCGATGGGCGTCCACATCGTCCAATAGACATTCTGTAGGCCCACGGCCCGTTCTGCAAAGACCGGATCGGCCCCTTGCATGCCGAGCCAAAAAGGTGTGTCGTCTCGAAGCATACGGAGCTGGTTGAGGTAATCGGCACCATCGGCGGCCGAACCGAACCAAAGCACTGCGTCGCCCTCTTGAATCGTTGCCGGATCTTGGCTCATCACGACGGGCATGCCGGTGATAGCGGTCAACGCAGCGGCGTCATAGTCCGGCCACCCCGGTCGCCAACCCGCTACCGTCAGGTGGTCTGCGCCTTGTACCCGAATGGCTGCGGCGGTCGCTGCGACCCAGGCATCGGCCCAACCACTCCCCTCACGGGGGTCGACAAAGCCCGTGGCGGGCGTCACGGCGAAGGGCGGCAGCCAGTGGGGCATCTCCGACAGGGCGGAGGCTGCGCCGGCCGCGGCCCAGGGCGTCAGCGGGCCGACCACGGCAACCACGGTCGGATCGGCCAGCAGTTTCTCTGCGCTGCGCCGGGCGATTTCCGGATCGTCGCCGTCATCCAACGCCAGGGGAAGAATTGCCAGATTCGTGGCGTCGGCATCCTCCAGCGCCGCGCGCATGGCCGCCAGGGCCGAATAGCCCGAGCGGCGATAGAGTCCTTCGAAGGGCGCAAGCAGGCCGATCTTCGTCACCTCCGGCGTAGAGGTGCAGCCGGCGAGGAAGAGGAGTGTGAGGGTCAGAAGAATGAAAGATTGAAGATTGAGGATTGAGCTTTCCCTGTTGACGCCGGCTGAGGCTGGCGAAGTCTGCGTCAACGGCCTGGGTTCGATCTTCAATCTTTGCGCTTCAATCTTCTTCCCGCTACTGATAACCGTAAATCCGCAAATTCTGTTCATGCTCGGCCAGGGTTTGGGCAAAGACATGGCGGCCGTCCTCGCCTGTGCCCAGGAAGAAACAATAGGCCGTCTGCGCGGGATTGCGAGTCGCATCGAGGGCGCTCAAGCCCGGGTTGGCGATGGGGCCGGGCGGCAGACCCTCATTCAAGTACGTGTTGTAGGGGCTCTGAACCTGGCCATATTCCTCAATGCTGGTCGGTTCCCACCACCAGTCCCCCACAGTTCCCCGGGCATACTGGACCGTGGGATCGGCTTGAAGATAGCGGCCGCCCACATCACTCAGACATGCGCTGTTGAGGCGATTGACGTAGACGCTGGCGATGAGCGGTCGTTCATCGGCCTGGACGGCTTCCCGCTCGACAATAGCGGCCAGATTGACGAGATCGCGCCCGCTTAGGCCGCTGCTGCCGCCCACGAGCCCTTCGTTGCCGACCCGCGCCTCGAAGTTGTTCAGGAATGAACCGATGACCAGTTCCGGCGTGCTGGCAAAGACCGGCAGGCGATAGGTGTCGGGAAAGAGAAAGCCTTCCAGCGAAGCGCCTTCGGGCAGCGACTGGAGGAACTCATACTCGTCGAAGATGCTGAGCGAGCGGGGGTTGCGCACGGCCTGCAAAAAGCGGTCGGGCTCGATAATATTGGCCTCGGCCAGCCGTTCCGCGATCTCCTCGGCCCGGAAGCCTTCGGGGATCGTAACGACCGCCTCCTCGAAGAGCGCATTTTGCAGGGCCTCGGCCACTTCGGGCATGGTCATGTTTTCCGTCAATATGAAGTTGCCGGCCTCGATGCGCCGCTCCAATCCGGTGACGCGCAGATAGAGGTTAAAGAGATCGGCGTCCCGGATAAAGCCTTCAGCTTCCAGACGCGCGGCGATGAACCGTGCCGGTTCTCCCAGATTGACCACAAAAGGGCGCTGCTGGGGATTGTCGCTCACCGGAACATAAAGCTCATTCTCCCGCAGACGCAGGTTGAAGGCCAGGATCTGGTCTTCGATGTTGTCCGGCGTCAGTGCGCCTTTGCCTGCATCGGGATCGATAAGCCCCGCCGTCTGCTGAGGCGCACCCCGGAACTGCTCCGTGAGATGGGCGCTGCTCACGATCCAAACGCCGGCCAATACGGAGAGCACCATCGCCAGAAAGCCGACCCGGATCAGGTTGGCGATTAGGGCATTCCCTTGAAATTGACTTCGCCAACCGCCGGGCTGTGTCGCCTGGAGTGCGTCTCGCTGTTGAAAGAGCGGCTTCTGTTTGCGTTCAATCGTCATGGAACCGAAGTCCTTCATACCGAAAACGTTGCTGCAACAGACAAGGGTCGTTGGGGCAGGCGCACCCTTCTCCGCTGCGTCCTACTCGCGTGCGGGCAACTCGATCCGCCCGAAATCCTGTACATGCCCCTCGCGCCGGGCGTCCAGATAACTTTGCAGAATCACGGCCGCCGCAGCCGCATCCTTTGCGGTCTTGCTCCCTGTGGCGGCGAGAATCTCGTCGGCGACATAGGAACTGAGCCGCTCGTCCCAGAAAATGATCGGAGTCGGGCGTCCTAGGATGGCGCGCAGGGCATGAGCCAATCGTTCCGCCCACTTGCGCGTGGTTGCCGCCTGGGCGCCTTCGCTACCATCCATGTTGAGCGGCAGGCCGCAAATTATCGACTCCGCCTCTTCCGCCGTGAAAAGTGCGGCCAGGCGGTCAAAATCTTCCCGCCGGCTGCGCCGTTCCACAACGGTCAGCGGACGTGCCGCCAATCCCAAGGGATCGCAAACGGCCACGCCGATGCGCGCCTGGCCGACGTCGAGCGCCATCAGCTTCCCCGGTTCGCTGGACTTCCGGTTCACTGGATTTCCGGCCTACTGGGCAGGCTGGTTGGCGAGGGCATCGGCATACTCCAGCCGCACCTGAATCCGGGACGGGAAGCGGGGCAAAGCGCTAATCCAGGCCGGATCCTGATAGATCTCCGGCGGTCCGTTGAGCAGCCAGCGTTCCTCCAGCATCTGGCCCGCCTCTTCCGACGTCATGCCGGTGACGGCGCTGCGCACCTCCTGCGGATCGACGGGCACGACGTAGTCGCCGGCAGCCGTGATTGCGAAGTCAACCGTCCGGCCGCTGGCCGTTGCGCCCGGGTTGCGCTGGAAGGTGATGGTGTCGGCGACCAGCCGTCCCTCCTCCGGAATGGCGTTCTCCAGCGCGTTGAGGGTCGCTTCCTGCATCTCGCTCTCCGCAACGGCCACACCCTGAACGAGCACGCGTAGGGTGAGCCCCAGCTCATCGGCTTCCGAATCTTGATATTGGTCGAAGACCTGGGCAATTACATAGGTTTGGACGGAATCGGGTGAAAGCCACTCGCCCGCTTCCACCTCGGCCTGAAGCGCGGCCAATGCCTGGTCCTCGACCCGAGCCTTCAGGTCGGTCAGGAGCTGCTCCTGGTCTTCGGCTGTGACGATGCGGGTCAGGGAAGCGCCGCCGCCGCCTGTGCCCTGGGGATTGATGACGCGCGCTCGAAAGCGTAGCGGTCCGCTGACGGTATTGATGGTGTTGGCGCGCACGTTCCCCTGGATGCCGGGTTCCAGCGCTTCGACCGGGACGCTGACCTGGCTGCCCACGCCGCCCGGCAGTTCGCTATCCTGGGTCGTGCGGAAACTGACCGGCGTCCCCGAACTGGTGGAGACCACCGTGCCCTGGGGAATGGTGACGGCCGTCGTACTCAGGTTGGTGAAAGTAACCGCACCGACCGCATTCTCCGTGGCCTTCTGGCGCGAGCCGCTGGTCTGGATGGCTCCTGTTTCGACAATGGACGTCTCAACCAGGCGGGCCGCCAGTAAATTGTCCTCCAACTCGGAGGCGGCCAGGTCGGCATTGGCGGTGAGGGGAAGATTTACCGTAACCCGCTCGCGACCGGGCGACAGCGTAATGGTGGCTGCAGGTAGGACGTAGAGGGCAAAGAGCAACAGCGCACCGGCAATCATCGCACCCATGGCTACATTGACACCGATGCCCACCCAGACCGGGGCCGGCTTGCGGTAGCGTTCTTCGGCCCGAATGCGCTGCTGTCGAGCCCTGTATTGGGTGGGTCTTGCCGCGCGTCGGTAGATGTCGCTACGCCGCCAAGGTGGAGGTTCGGGCAGGCTCGCTTCCGGCTGGGCTACGTTGACCGACGGCAGGGCCGGGTCCATGGACCAGTTGCCTTTGGCCGCAGCGTCGGCATGCAGAAAAACCGGCACGCCCACCGCCTTGGCTGCCTTGCGGGTCGGTTCGTGCCGGCTGATAATGGCGAGATCCTTGCCCTGGATCTGGGCCTGGCGCTGGAGCAGCCGCATGCGGGCGGCATTGTCCAGTTCGAGCCAGCCGTCGGGTAGATCGAGGGCGATTTGCTGGGCGTCGACCTGGGCCAGCCTGCTGCGGATCGCCTCAAAGCCAGCCGTCTCCGGGACGCGGAGTATCTGTGTCATACCCTCAGTTTCTCTTCAACCCAAGGTGCGACGGAGGCCAGCGCATCGGGAAGTTTGGCGCTGTCCTTACCGCCGGCTTGGGCCATATTGGGCCGGCCACCGCCCCCGCCGCCGATGATCTTGGCGGCGTCGCGAATCAGATCGCCGGCCTTGACGCCTCGCTGAATGATGTCATCGGTCACGGCCGCAACGAGCATGGGCTTCTCGTTCACGACGGAGCCCACGACCACTACGGCGCTGCCCAGCTTGTCTCGGAACCAGTCGGTCATCTGGCGCATGGTGTCCACATCGGCAGCAGCAACCTGTGTCGCAAGGACTGCAATGCCATCGACCTGTACGGCCTGATCGAGCAGCGACTGAGTCTGCTGCTGGGCCATCTGCTGGCGTATCTGCTGCAGCTCTCGCTGGAGCAAACTGTTCTGCGCCTGGAGTTGCTGGACCGATGCAATCAGCTCGTCGGGACGCGTATGCAGCAACTCTGCCGCCTCCTGGAGCGTATGTAGCCGGGCATCGATCAGTGCATCGGCCTCGCGCCCGGTGACGATTTCGATGCGGCGCACACCCGCGGCCGAGCTGCCTTCATTCGTCACGCGGAAATTGCCAATCTCCGCCGTCATATCAACGTGCGTGCCGCCGCAAAGTTCCATGCTGACGCCCTCTTCCTCCCCGAAGGAGACGACGCGCACGACGTCGCCGTACTTTTCCCCGAAGAGCGCGGTCGCGCCTTCGGTGACGGCCCGGTCATAGGAGGTCTCGCGGGTGTTGATGTCATAATTATTCAAGATAATCTGATTGGCCCGATCTTCGATGAAATCAAGGTCCGCCTGGCTCAAGCCGTGGGGATGGGTGAAGTCAAAACGCAGGCGTTCCGGCGCAACCAGCGAACCGGCCTGGTGGACATGGTCGCCCAGGCGTTCGCGCAAAACGGCATGGAGCACGTGGGTGGCCGTATGATTGCGCATGATGTCCCATCGGCGTTCGGTATCGATGGCCGCCTGGGTCGGATCGCCTACTTCGACCGTGCCGGAAGTGACTGTGCCGCGGTGGACGATCAGACCGGGTACGGGGCGGGCCATGCCCGTCACCTCCACCGTCCAAACCGGCACGTCCACGCCTTCCGGGAAGTAGTAGATTTCGCCCGTGTCGCTCACCTGACCGCCGCTTTCGACGTAGAAAGGCGTCTCGGGCAGGACAATTTCGACCTTGGCGCCGGCATCGGCCCGCTCAACCAACTCGCCGTCGATCAGCAGCCCCAACACTTCACCCTCGGTTTCAGCCACGTTCTCGTAAATCAGGTGCTTCACGCCGGCTTCCGGCAGCTTGCCGTCTGCCTTGAGTTCGTTGAGCAGCTGGCCGTAGACGGTGACATCCAGGGCCGTCTTGTCCTGAACGCTGCCCCGGCTTCGCTCCTTCTGTGCGGCCATGGCCGCCTCATAGGCGGGCAGATCGATGGTGAAGTCCCGCTCCTCGATCACGTCGCGCGTCAGGTCGACGGGGAAGCCGTACGTGTCCCAGAGGAAGAAGACCTGGTCGCCGGGAATTTCTGTCTTGCCCTCCGCTTCCAGGCCGCTCATGATCTCGTCCAGCAGCGCCAATCCGGTATTGAGGGTGCGCTGGAAGCGTTCCTCCTCGGCCGTGATGGTCTGAAGGATGAAATCGCGCTTGCCGATGAGATCGGTGTAATGTGCGCCCATCTCTTCGATGACTTTGTCGGCCACGCCGGCCAGGAAGGGTCCCTCGAAGCCGATGAGTTTGCCGAAGCGGGCCGCGCGCCGCAGGATCATGCGCAGGATGTAGTTGCGGCTTTCGTTGCCCGGCAGCACGCCGTCGCTGATCAGAAAGGTGCAGGCCCGGGCGTGATCGGCGATGGCGCGGTAGCGGAAGAGATTCTCCGCTCGTTCTGCGTCGCTCTGGCCGGCCAGGTCCTGGATGCGCGCCATGATAGGCAAGAAAGCGTCGGTGTCGTAATTGTTGTCGGTTCCCTGGAGGATGCTGGCGAGACGCTCCAGGCCGGCCCCTGTGTCCACGCTGGGCGCAGGCAGGGGCGCCAATTCGCCGTCGGCTTTCTGGTCGTACTGCATGAAGACCAGGTTCCAGATTTCCAGGTATTCGTCATCCACGTTGACGCCGGCCGCGTTTTGCTCGTCCAGATCGCCCCAATAGTAGTGAATCTCGGAGCAGGGGCCGCAGGGACCCGTATCGCCCATGGCCCACCAGTTGTCCTTCTTGCCGAAGCGCAGGACCCGTTCGGGCGGCGCGCCGGCCTCGATCCAGAGCTGTTCGGCTTCGTCATCGTCGGTGTAGACGGTGAACCACATGCGATCCAGGTCCAACCCCAACTCGTCGATGAGGAGCTGCCAGGCGAAGTCGATGGCTTCTTTCTTGAAATAGTCGCCGAAGGAGAAATTGCCCAGCATCTCGAAGAAAGTGTGGTGGCGAGGGCTGGGTCCCACATTTTCGAGATCGTTGTGCTTGCCGCTGACGCGCATGCACTTCTGGGAGGTCGTCGCGCGGCTGTAGGAACGTTTGTCCGCGCCGAGGAAGACATCCTTGAACTGGACCATGCCGGCGTTGGTCAGTAACAGGGTCGGATCGTTGTCCGGCACCAGACTGCTGCTCGCCACGATGGCATGCTGGTGTTCGTGAAAAAAGTCCAAAAAGAGTTGGCGAATCTCGCTGGTCGTCAAACGTTTCATGGCCCTCGCCCCAGATCAAAGAAATGGATAGAACGCGGATGCAGCGGATTTGCCGGATATTCGCGGATTGATATTCAGCCGGCAATCCGTGAAATCAGCCCAATCCGCTGCATCCGCGTTCTATATAAGTCGGATCGCAGTTTATCGATTTTAGGCGAAAGGCGGGAGGGTGTCAAAAAATGGGGGATTCCCAGGCAGGCAAGACGCTGGAAATCCCCCGTGCGTCCGGATTATTCCTGGACGGCGAAGAGCATGATGGGTTCGTTATCAGCATTCGCGACAATGAGCGTGCTGCCCCCGAGGTCGAAGGATGCAGCGTTCTCCAGTAGGGACAGGTAGGCTGCTTCCTGATCCATGACGCCTTCGGGCTCATTGCATGCCATCATGGTCGAGGCCACGCCGCTGATCGTCAGGTTCGAGCCGTCGACCGCGACCGTGCCGTTATAGTTGTTGCAGCCGCCACTGCCCGAGATTGCATCGCCCTCGAAGACGGCCGTAACGTCGCTGCCGTCGATGATGGGCGTAATCTGCTCATCCACGACGTAGAACTTGAGTTGCCAGGTCGTGCCTTCCAGGGGCAGATTTTCCGCCCGGGTGAAGGTGGCCAACGGCTGCTCGCCCACCGTGAAGAGCGTCAAGCTCTCCCCGTCCAGGCTGAATTCCGTGGCGTTTTGGAGGATGCCGATGAACGTTGC
>CAYZLP010000018.1:0-17911 GCA_964478635.1 uncultured Caldilineaceae bacterium | reverse complement strand
GCCCACCGGCCATATTTAAGACTTCGCAGTATTCTTCGCACGCCAAATCCTCATTGTTCGCACGGACCCAAGTGAATCCCGACGGATACGCTTATCCGGTTTCTGTCAGAGGGAGCGTAACGGATTTTTGTCGAGAGACTGGGGTGCCGATCTACACCAGGAGACGGATGGTTACAAGAAAAAGTCCACAGGTAGCTGTCTAGAACGGCTATTCGATCACGCCGCAAACGTCACAGCTCCGCGAACTTCCGGCACACGTTCGGGCATCAACAGATCGAAGATCCGCTGATATGCACCGCGGCCGAGGTCAATTTGACGCTGTGCCTGGAGGATCAGCGGAGCTCGAAGCTCATCGGCATGGAGCCACGCCTCTTCAAGCGCAACGGCCACGTTTTCAGCCAATCGATCATCACCCAGCCTGATGACGCGACAACCCGGCTCTCCGAATTCAGCAGCAAGTCCGGCCAACTTGTTATGGTACTCAGTCGACTCTGCCAGGCAGATGGTGGGGATTCCCTGGCTGAGCGCAAAGACCGCACCGTGACAGGTGCCGCTGATCATCACGCGACAGCCTCCAATGCGCCTGATGAAGGCCTCAAGCGGTTCAAATTTCTTCCAACTTCCTGAGATGCGATCGTACCCCTCCATGATCGTAGAGATAGGATCTATGTCAGCCTCGTGGTGATAGTATGAGATCGGCGCCGCAACGAGTTCTGCACCATGTTCTCGTGCGATCTGCTGGATTATGGGCTTGAGGGCCGCTACGTGACCATCACTCATCTCAGTATGTTTTGCCACTCTCAGACTCAAGCCGATTCCGTTTCCCCGAGTAGCGGTGCGCTTCTCATAGGCGAGCTCAATGGCATCGTCACCCGTCATGATTATCTTATGGTCGGGAACACCCAGCGATGACAGGAGCGGACGGGCCACCCGTTCTTCTCGGATAAATATGTAGTCGAGATGCGGCAATACTGCGCTGGCGCGCGCCTGTAGTTCGAGATCGTCCATTGGCCCGACGCCTTGACCAACCATGACTGCAGGCGTTCCATAATATATTGCGGCCTCCAACCTATCCAACACGCCGAGCAAGAAATATTTGTCTGAATCACACATGTAGCCCCCGCCCGTTGCGACGTAGAGATCGTACTCTTGCATGCGGTGATACTTTTGAATCGCGTCGGCCGACACCTCATGGTCGGGTCGACCGGCGCCGGCATTGCCATTGCGTGGGTCAGGCGCTGCAACGGCTGTAGTCGGCGTCTTCGCTTCGAGATTTCGCAAAGCCATGATTCTGGCACCTAATTGCTGGGCGGATAGGGTGAATCCAGTTCGGTTTTGGCTGATTTCACGCAATTCGAAGAGGTGCTGCCAGATCGTGTTGGGCAACGCGTCAATATATCTGCTGGAGCGGCTACTGGATGGAAAAAGACCATCAGGCACCGTCGGCTGTGTTCCGGCGATATAGGTCCGGCAGAAATTGGGTGCGTCTGAAATGACCTCATATGCTGCTGCGGGCCAGTAGTGCCGTAGTCTCTGCAAAGTGACTTCCAGCAATGCGTTGTTTCCTTTGTTTCGATGATCGTGGACAGCTTGATCGAGCAGGATGCGCATTTGCGATCTCTCCTTGATGACAATCGTGGTAAACCGGTTCGTAGCAGCCCTGACCGACGACTCTGCTTTCGTAGAGGAAGCTGGAAGGTGGCGCACGGGTCAGGGTTGTCCTTGCCTGGTACGCAAGCCCAACCAGTAGTCTGCGGTAAACGCATGTTGACCCGTCAAAGCAGCAGCCATGAGCAGTCGACTTAGAACCGTAAATCCGTTGCCGCGCTTCATGTTCCAGACCGCTGAGGCGAAGCAGGCTCGGCCAACACGGCCGCGTAGGAAGCTGCTGGCAGCTGCGTGCCGTAGCCGTGCTTCGCTTCCATCCATACGCAGCGCCTTTTCTCGCCCCCAACGATCGCGCTCGGCGATGGCTGCCCAGTTGGTTGTGCTGCCTTGTTCACCGATGCGAATTGCTGCGACCAGGGCCGGCGAATAGGCGATGTCTCCCAGGAATGCGATCCGGCGCCCCACATCTCGGTCCTCAACCCCGACGATATTCGGATGCGGGTCGAACATGCCTGCCTGAAAGAAAGCCGAACTCAGCAGCAGGGAAGCCTGAAAGGGAATGCTCTCGCCGGCAATGACCAAAGGGAAGATATCACCCTCAATGTCTGGACGCCACGTAGCCACCAATTGACCGTCGTTGTCGACCGTCTGATAGCTGCCGTAAAGCCAGATCACGTTGTCGTTTTGGCGGTCGAGATCCCAAAATGCCGCCATTGCGCCCGGCAGTATCACGTCATCATCATCGAGAAAGTGCAGATACTTGCCCCGCGCCATGGCCGCCCCGGTATTGCGCGCCACGCAGCGTTCGTGGCGATAGGTCGTGAGGACGCGTACATTGGGCGCATCCTGCCAAGTTTCCTTTGGCAGAGGCTGTCCTGAGTCATTGACCACGAGCACCTCGAACTCAGCTGCCGCAAAGTCCTGATCCAGCACGCTCCGCACTGCACTGGCCAAAGACGGCCTGCCGACCGTCGGTATGATTGTAGAACAGAACATCGCGCCTCTCCTGGTGGCTGGGTAGCGGTCGCGTGCTTTGGTGACAGTCATGGACACGGCGAACTGTGGGTCAACAGACTCGCTTGAGCCAGTAACCGCCACTGACTGCAGCCCAATCAGCCGTCTTTTTGCAGACTCAAATCACCGAAGCCGGCCGGTTGAAATTCCAGGGACGCCGGCGCGCTGACCGCAGCCGCGCGATAGACCGCCAAGGTATCCAGGGCGCATTGATGCCAAGTCAGCATCGCGGCCCGGCGCAGTCCGCGTTGCTGCAGGTCAAACCGTAACGCCTGATTTTCCAACACCTGACCCATGGCCGACGACCACGTATCCACGGCCAGATCGTCCAGCAGCATGGCGCCATCGCGGAGAACTTCGGGAAGCGAAGTGGCATTCAAGGCGACGGTCGGTGCGCCGCAGGCCATGGCTTCCAGAGGCGGCAAGCCAAAGCTTTCCCGCTCAGAAGGAAAGACAAACAGCTCCGCCAAATTGTAGAAGCGGACCAGTTCATGCGACGGCAGCGGTCCCAGGATCCAGATGCGCTGCGCCAGACCGAGACGATCTGCCAATGCTTGAAAGGCAGCTCGCTGTTCTGCTTGGGCCGCAACGACCACGAGTGAGACTTCCGGGCAATCATGGGCAAGCGCTGCAAACGACCGAAGCACGAGCGGGATATTTTTGCGCGGCTCATACCCAACGGCTAGAACAAATGGCGTCCGAATGCCGTATGCTTCGGCAAGATCCCGCCGCCAATGCTGCCGCTGGACTGTCGTGGCGGGTCTGTAAAGCGGATTCGGTGCGAGGTGCGTCACCGAGATGCGCTCTTGCGGAACGCCAAGTCGCGCGTGAATCAGGCTGCGCTCTTCCCGGGAGACCGTGATGATTTGGGCGGCGGAACCAATTGCGTGCAGGATACTCTGTTTCGAATAGAAGTTGAGAGCCCACTGTTTGTGATCCTGGCGTGTCCTGCCAAAACTGATGCTTTGATCAACCTGAATGGTGTCATGCAGCGTCACGACATAGGGTATGCTCATGTGTAGCGGTGCGGTGTTACACATAAAGTGGGCCAGATCCAGTCGATCCCGGGCAATCTGGCGGCGCAGGGCTATCTGTTCCCGGTACGGCATGCCGATGATCGGAAGATTGCCCGGCGTCACGCGGTAGGTGAAGCGGGGCGAATCAGGCAGCGGACAGCCGTCTTCCGGTTCCCGATCGAGATAGACCACATAGTCGTTCCCGTCTTCAATTTGGGCCAAGGCGTTCAAGAGATTGGTCGTATAGGTCTTGAAACCGCCCGGCTGGGGGTGGGTAAGGAATCTTGCGTCAAGGCCGATTTTCATGCTGCCCCCTTGGCTGTGGATGGTGCCTGGAACGGTTGAACGGAAGCTGCGATGCGGGCACATGCCAGAGCTGCAAAGATGATCAGAACTGCGTCAACCGGCAGCCGATAGCGGATCAGGGTCCACGTCATCAGGTGTATGCTCGTGTAGGTCAGCATGAAGAGATAGAGCAGTACGATCTGTCCACCCTGGCCGTCATGGCGAGGCTGACGCACAAGCCGCAGGGAAAGCCACAACCCGTACAGCATCAGCGGTAGAAACAAGGCAAAGGAACCAACACGGGCCAAATTGCTGACCCTACTGGAATCAGCCGTGGGCCAGAATCTGAAGTATTCGCGACTCCGATCGAGCGAAAGCAGCGCGAAACGGCGCGGATCCTCTCGAATGAAGCCCAGCGCCTCCTCCAGCAAGGCTCGATCTAGTTCCGCCTCGTTCAATGTCCGCAGCTCAACCGGAATGAGCGACTGATAGGTTTCCTCACCCAGCAGCGGAATGAATGAGGCGCCGTGTATCGGATGATTTCCCCAGAAGAAGGCGAAGCCGGCGTTGGTATTCAACGGTACGAAGGTGCCAAATGCCCGGTAGTTGCGCACGGTAAACGGCGCGATCAGTGCTGCGACCACGAAGCCGGCCACAAGAAGCCCCGGCAGGATAGAAAGACGTGCGCGCGCCGTGGCCGACCACGAGGACGCCGAACGCTGCGCCGGGACGTTCCACCAAAGCCAGAGAAACAGCAGGGGCACGAACAACACAAACACCTGGCGCAACAAAACGGTCAGGCCGATTGCCAACCCGAGCTCCAGCCACTGCCAGCGCCGCGCTTGGCCAGCCTCGGTCGAGGCGATCCGCAGCGCAGCGTCTAGCGTCCAGAGAATGCCGACGAAGTAAAAGGTCTCCGTCAATAGCCCGCCGGCGTAATAGACGAAGTAGAGATAGATTGCGCTGAAGAAAGCGGCCAACAATCCCGTGGTCCGGCTGAAGACGCGGTGGCCAATCCGGTAGGCCAGCCAGGTGTGGAGCACGCCGGCGATCAGGGCCTGGAGCAATCTCGCCAGGAGCGGCTCAACGCCGACCAGCCGGTAGATTCCGCTAAGATAAAGTGTGTAAAGATAGCTCCAGTGGGCGGTTGGTTCATCTGCCGGCGTGGCCGGCCAGTGGCCCTCGCCAAAGCTGAAGCCATGCCCGTCGGCGACGCGGATGGCCAGCTCGTGATAGGACATCTGATCATAGATGCCGGGCAAGTCCGCTACGGTATTGCCTTGATAAAGCGCGCTGCCAATGCGCAGGAACACCGCCAGCCCGATGGCAAGCGACAGCAAGATTTGCGTTGAATCGAGGGCGCGGACGCGCACCCTGGAGACTTGCTCGACCCCGGCAGACGCCTCTTGGGTTGGCGCTTGATGAATGGCCATAGAAAAAACGTCTCTCCTCAACCTTGGCAGAATCAAGCAACCGCCATACCATGCAAAGGGGTGCAGGGCATGGCGGTTGATCGCGTTCGACTTGGAGCCTATCCGAAAATTCGATTGTGAGTCCCGACCCTGCTCCATCCAGAGTGTTCGCCACAGAGAATTTTCGGACAGGTTCTTAACTGATGAACCGGGGATGCCTCGAGCAGCCGGCTCACTAAAGCCGGCGGGCTATTCGAGGCGGTAGCAGAGCTTCACGACTTCGAGATTCGACTGCAGTTCTTTCTGCGCTCGCTCACGCATTCCCGGGGCGACGGCCGCAGCGCTCCATACGGCCAGCTTGGAGAGACTCAGGCCGCCGAGCAGGGTGCGCAGCGCTGCCTCACGCACGGGGTCGTAGTTCTTATGGTAGAAGAGCATCTTGCCCCGGTAGACCATCCTGCGTCGCCGCCAGCGGTCCATGCTGCGCCCGCCGTAGTGGATGGTGTAGGCATGGGGTAGGTAGTAGATCTCCCAGCCGGCGCGCTTGAACCGATATTGCAGATCGGCCTCATCACCATAGATGAAATACTCCTCATCTAGCAGACCGACCTCATCCAGCGCCGCCCGCCGGACCATCAGGCATGCTGAGCCCAGCCAACCGACTGACCTAACCTGCGTATCATCGACATTGGCCGGGTAGCCGTCCCACATGACCTCACCCAGCCGGGTCGCAATCAGGAACTCTTCGCGCAAGGTTGAGAAGCGGTTATAGCAGGACTGTACGCTGCCATCCGGGTTGAGCAACCGACCGCCCACGGCAGCAGCTTTGGGATTTGCGTCCAGAAAGTCGACCATGGCGTCAAACGACGGACCGTTGACGATCGTGTCATTGTTGAGCAGCAGGACATGCCGCCCGGAAGTTGCTTCGATGCCCTGGTTGCTTGCCTTGCCCAACCCGACATTGCCATCGTTCTGGATGATCAAGATCTCCGGATAGTCGCGGTGCAGGATCTCCTGACTGCCGTCGGTGGAGCCGTTGTCCACCACGACAATATCGAAGGTGCTGCGCATTTCGCTGCCGTAAAGAGATTCGAGGCAGGGAAAGAGATAATCCTTGTTGTTCCAACAGACGAGCACGATGGAGAGATCGGGATGATCCGCCGGTGCTGTCAATCTCGGTTTGGTTGTGGCAAGCTGGACAACAGACGTCATTTGGCTCATTGGTCTATTCCTCGCGAAAGCGATGATCCATTTCCATAATCTCTTCATAAGTGCCCAGATCGATGTAGTTTCCGCCATCCATCGTGATGCCGCGGAACGTCAGCCCCACATCCCGCGCATCATTCATGATCCGGGCAAAGTCCGAGGCGCCGTTACAGACCGCATCGTGCAGGAATTCGGTGAACCGGGGGCGCCAGATGATGCAGCCCCACATATGGGTGAGATCCGTCTGCCGGGGTTTGTCCACGATCTCCAAGACCGTGCCGTCAAGCGCCGTCCGTA
This sequence comes from uncultured Caldilineaceae bacterium, assembly GCA_964478635.1. Lineage (GTDB taxonomy): Bacteria > Chloroflexota > Anaerolineae > Caldilineales > Caldilineaceae > JAGRCP01. The sequence continues at coordinate 11,073 of CAYZLP010000018.1, read as the reverse complement.
CCATGCCGAATTTTTCAGGCCGGGCGGTTGGGAACAGAGCCAGAATTACGTCGTCTTGCGCGCGGGCCGCAGCGCGCGCTGTGGCGAAGACCGACTCGGGCCGCATGATGGTATCGGCCATGCCGAAGAAGACGGTCTTGCCCCGGGTCAGATGGTAGGCGGCATCCAGGGCATGGGCCAACCCCGGAGAAGTGGAACCATTGCCATTGCTGTCGAGCGGTTCCTGGACGACGTAGCTGATGTGGCAACCGAAGCGCTGCCCGCTGCCGAAGTAGCCGAGCAACTGGTGTTTGGTTTCGTTGACTACAAAGACGATGTGCCGCAAGCCCGCAGTGGTCAGATTGTCCAGCACGAACTGGGCCACCGGCTTGTAGCGATTGTCCCGGATGATGGGATAGAGTTCTTTCGGATAGGGCAAGCCCAGACGTATGCCCTTGCCCGCTGCCGGAATCAATCCGATGATTTCTTCGTTCATGAAGCCTCCATGCCTTGATGCCGCGTGACATATTCGATGCTTAAGAGCCCACCCAGAAATATCCAGCCCAGCATGCTGCCCCGAAAGCCGTACATGCCCAGGTTGTAGGCAAAGGGGATGATCCAGTCCACCAGCACCCCGGCCACTACGGTGCCCGCCAGCCCGCCGATGACGCCGTAGACGTAGGCTCGATTGAAGCCCGGGGCCGCCTCGACGCGCAGCTGCCACGCCAGCCGCGCCATCTCCATGAAGAACCAAATGAAACAGAGCAGCCCGAGTACGCCGACCTGGGCCACGATGTCGGCATATTGGTTGTGCGAATTGAACTTGACCTCCCAGCCGCGGATGCGGTAGAGGGGCGTATACCAGTAATAATTCGCCGGGCCGAAGCCCAGAAGCGGGCTGACGCGCGACATTTCCAGCACGATGATCAATGCATCCAGACGAGTCGAATAGCTATACTCATCGGTCGCAATCGCATCGCCTACGAGATAGACTGCCGGGAAGATCGAAAGGAATGCGATGAACAACCCCATGCGCCAGGATCGGGCGCCGATGATGGCGGCGACGGCCGCCATGGCCGGCAGATACCCTGACTTCCATTCCCGGTTCAAAAAGAAGGCAACGGCCAAAGTCGACAGGGCAATGAAGCCGAAGACTACTCGCCAGAAGAGCGGGAGATCGCGGTTGAACCAGGCCTGGCTGAAGGCCAGCGCGACCAGCCAGGTCCAGTAGATGCCGTTGTCGATCACGCCATGTCGGATCAGGCGACTCGTTATGCCGCCCACCCCCGGGATGAACCAGCCCGCCACGTGCAGCCAGCCGACGAGCACAAAGAGCCACGTCAGCCAGCGCAGCCAGCGTAGATCGTGCAGCTGATGCGCCGCCAGTAGAAAAGCGCCGGCGGAAAGCAGAAAGATCAGCAGGCCGCCAAATTGGGCGCTGAGCGGCGCCTGGGTAGCGTTGGAAAACCAGGGCAGCTGACCAATTACAAACGAGAGCAGCGTGATCCCCATGAAGACCAGCAACGGCCGCATTGGGCGGGAGCGCAAGATCTGCAACTCCTGGCGCAGGATCACCATGTGCGCGATCCAGAGCAATGTCAGCGCCAGCAGCAAGAGCACGGGCAAGTTCAGACCGCCGGGCAGATAGGGCGACGGCAGCATGAGCGCCGTGAGCAGCAGCGTGATCAGACCTGCAGCGGGCCAGCGCAGGAAGACCAGCAGTGCGCCTACGCCCAGGCAGGCCCCAGTCAGCAACATGAGCTTGTCGCCGGAGACGATCATGGGTGCGGCCAGCGAGAGCGTTAGGGCGCCGGCAGCCAGCAACCATGGCAGAATCTGGCGAGTACGTTGCCGATCGAACTGGAAGGGTCGCAGCAACGTGGAGGTTTGATTACGCATGCTCGGCTGTCGCTCCATGGACCAGGGCTAGGTTTGACGCCGGCTTACGCCGGGCGGATTGCTCGACCAGGCTCAGGAACTGGGGCATGACGCCGGCCCAATCATAGCGACTGCGCACCAAACGGTGTGCATTCTCAGTCAGCGTTTGACTGAGAGTAGGCTCCGCCAGTATGCGAAGAACGGCCTGCGCGAATTCTGCCGGATTGTCCGCGATCAACAAATGTTCCCCATCTTTGGCTGCGATCCCTTCCACACCTTTGCTGGTGGCCACCACGGGCGTGCCGATGGCCATGGCTTCCAAAATCTTCAAGCGTGTTCCGCCGCCGCTCTGCAGCGGTGCGATGCTGCACGCAGATCGGGCGATGAGCGGCCGTACGTCCGGCACCTGTCCGGTCAAGGTGACGTTGACGGCCGGCGGCAAGGGCAAGTCGGCATGGTCACCCGTGATGGTGAGTGCGGCGGCCGGTCTCTGGGCTTGAATGAGCGGAAGCACGTGAGCCAGAAACCACGTCATGGCCTCATGATTGGCGGCGTAGCGGAACGGACCCGTAAAGATCAGCGAGTCGGGTGCAACCGGTCGCTGCAATCCGGCATAGTCGGCCAGATTCACGCAGTTTGGGATCACGTGGGCCGGAACCGTGCCGCCGCTGATACTATGAATGAGCGCGCGTTCCCCTTCGGACGCAACCGTGCAGCTTTGACAGCGCTGGAGGATGCCGGTCAGATAGCGCCGGTATTTGTACCAAGTCAAGCCGTAGCGCAACTTCTCTCCCCGGGAAGCAGCATAGGCGTATTGCTCCCAAAAAAGGGTCGACTCTACCTCTTCAAACAGCGTCGGCATGCCCTGAACGTGGCGGACATAGGCAGCCGTTGCCAATTGCGATGCGATCACCAGATCGTATTTTCGATCGGTCAGAGATTGGCGAATTGCAGCAACCATGGCCGGTGCATGGGTTGCGATCACGGAGCGTGGCGCCCCGCCGAAAAGCGCAGCCCGCGCCCGCCAACTTTGGGGCTGATAATCGGGCCACTCGATCACGTGGACTTCTTGGCACAGATCGCGGATGGTCAAGGCATCGGGCTGCCGGTTGAGTTCATCGGCAAAGCTGATCAGCGTCACCTCGTGCTGAGCCGCCAGCCCACGCAGCAGCGCATGGACGCGCAGCTTGGAGCCGTTGTTCGTGGGATAGGGAAACCACCGCGATAAGAACAGAATCTTCATCAGGAAGGCATGGCCCCCCAACGTCCGCGCAGAAAATCGACCATGCCCTGCCACATGGCGTTGCGATGGGCCGCCATGCCCCGCCAGCGCCGCTTCACGCTCCAGCTGGTCAAGGTGCGGAGCAGCTCACCCCAGACATGGGCCTGCACGGCCAGGGGCGCATGATGCTTGGACAGAGTCAATAGCCGGTTGCGGGTGGCGTAATAGGTAATGGACGGTTTGGGTTGGAAATCCCAAGTGATGCCCTTATGCCAGAGCCTGGCCTGGGGTACATGCAGGATGCGCCATCCGGCCCTGCCGGCGCGAATGCACCATTCCGTCTCTTCCCAGAAATAGAAGTAGCGCTCGTCGATCATGCCCACCTCTTCGACAACCGCCCGGCGCACGAGAATGGCGCAGCCCATGATCCACTCGACGGCATGGAGCTGGCCGAACTGGCCCTGGTCCGGTTCGTCCCGCCCCAGCATGATCGAGTTCCAGTGCGGTCCCAACATGCCGCCGGCGCTCTGAATCACGTGGGGCGCATCGTGGTGGTAGACCATGGGTCCGACGATGCCGACACTCGGGTCAGTCTCACCGGCCGCCACCAATCTGCTCAGGCAATCCGGCGCCAGAACCGTGTCTTCGTTCAGGACGAAGACCCAGTCCGCTCCCTGCTCCAGCGCGGCCGCGATGCCCACATTGTTGTTGCCGGCATAGCCCCGGTTCTCTGCCAGTTCGATGACTTGAACCGCCGGGAACGCCTGCCGGATCGCGGTAACCGAGCCATCGGTGGAATGATTGTCCAGCACGATGATGGTATGCGCCCGGTAATCATTCGCCTCCAGGGATGCCAGGCAAGCCAGCGTGTCCGCGCACCGGTTCGTATTGAGGATGATGGAAAAGACAGCCGGCAGTGTCATCTAGCGCTCCCTAAACATGTCTTGCCGTAAAGAAGTCGAGGATACGTGCGCTGCATCTTCGTTGTGAGACGTCTGACTTTTGCCAAAAGTCAGACGTCTAGGAGTGCGACGCGACCGCATGTGCTGCGCGTTTACGACGGCAGCGCGATTCGTTCCGTAGCCGTAGGCATGGCCCAGGCCGCAGGGAAATTCTTGGTCACTTCGATCCCTTGGAACTCTTGGCTGCTGCGTGCACCGTGGGCCTTGACCCACGCTGCCGTGCGCGCCAGTCCGACTGCCAGCTCTGTTTCCGGTTGCAGGCCGAAGACCCGCGCAATCTTCCCATGCGACGAGTAGGCAGTCACCACTTCGTTGCGGGCCGGCAGATGGACGACGTTTGGATCAGTGCCCATGGCCCGGGCAACCGCGGCGGCCAGTTCGTTGATGGTGTAGGGGCGGTCCGCGCCCACATTGAAAACCTCGTTGCGCGCCGCCGGAATGTCGATCGACTGGGCGATGAGGGGGGCAATGTCGCCGATATAGCTGAAGGCCCGGGTCTGTTCCCCATCGCCGAAGACGCTCATGGGTTTGTCCTGGAGAATCTGGTTCATGAAGATGCCCACCACGTTGCGATATTTGTCGCCGATGTTCTGGCGTTCGCCATAGACGTTGTGGGGGCGGAAGATGATGTAGTCCAGGTCGAACATCTCTTTGCAGACCTTCAGCTCCTGCTCTACGGCCAGTTTGGCGATGCCGTACGGATCTTCCGGGTGGGCCGGCGTTTCTTCGGTCATGGGCAGCTGTGGGCTGGTTCCGTAGACGGCGATGGACGACGTGAAGACAAAGCACTTCACGCCCGTGTTCACCGCGGCATTGATCAGGTTGACGCTGCCCATGAGGTTGTTGTTGTAGTTGAAGCGCTTGATGAAGTGGCTCAGCCCTTCGGCGGCGTAGGCAGCCAGGTGAAACACATGGTCGAAGCCTTCCTGCTCGAACAAGGTCTCAACCAGCGCCACGTCGGTGATGCTACCTTCCAGGAAGCGCGCGCCGGCGGGGACATTGTCCACGAAGCCGCCGGTCAGATCGTCCAGCACGACGACATCGTGGCCCTGCTCGACCAGGGTTTCCGCCACGTGTGAACCGATAAAGCCGGCGCCGCCGGTAACCAAACTCTTGTACATCGTCTATTCTCCTGTCCTTAGCCCCGTCGCAGTTGCAGCCAGCAACTCGAATTGCGGGACGGTTACGGGCGCTGCATCTCCGCGAGCAGCAGCCTGAAGATGGTTCACCACCTGCGCTGTCGATTCTTCCCAAGACCAGCACGACAATACCTGTTCGCGGCCTTGGCGGCCGAACTGTTCGGCTATGGCCGGGTTGTTCAAGAGATATTGAACGGCTTCGGCAAATTGGCCAGGGTCGCGATCTGTCAACAAACCCGTCACGCCGTGGACGACGCTCTCTTTGACGCCGCCTTCGCCAACGCCCACGACCGCTTTGCCGCAGGCCATGGCTTCGAGGGGTACAAGACCGAAGGGCTCCAGGACGGGGGCATAGACGCAAAACCTGGCCCGGTTGTGCTGAATGGCCAGTTCTTCAGCCGTCAGGTTCTGGAGAATTTCGAGCGTCACCCCGTACCGTTCCGCCAGTGCGATGACAAAGTCGTATTCGGGCGGCTCAATCCGATTGCATGCCAGCCGCAAACTCGGTCGTCGGGCCGGCGGAATTCTTGCGAGACTCTCGATCAGAAAGTCAAACCCTTTGCGGGCGGACATTTCGCCGACTGAAAAAACGAACTCGTCTTCTGCGGATTCATTCAGCGGTCGGAAGACATCTGTGGCCACGCCGTAATGACAAACCGGTGCCAACAGCTTATATGCCGCCGCCATTTGAGCCTGGGTGAAGGCCGAATTGGCCAGGAGGCGTTGGGCGCTTTCCGCACTCTTGCGCTGGCCCGCATAGAGCGTACCGTAATGGAGCCGAATCAGCGGATCGACCCGATCCGCCACACCGCGCCATCCTCTTGGCCGCGCATAGGGTCTGGAAATGGGACGCTGGAGTCGACTGCCGACCGCCTCGTGCAGGTAATAGACGTTGGGCGTCTTCAGGTAGCGCATCACAGACGGGATCAGCGTGAACCGGCAGGTGTGCGCGAACACGACGTCGTAGTCGTTGCTGTCGATCTCGGCCGCGATCTGTCGGTTCAACCGCTCCAGCCTGCTCAAATCGCGCCAGCGTCTTGCTTGATTCAAGCGACCCCAGGGGCTTTCGAATAAGGGCGCCGGCTGGAATTCCCACAGAATGGTTCGCTGCACCAGCGGCCGGATGTCACAGAAGTCATGGTCGGCCGTGGACAAGGTGTAGCAGTCGACGGTATGGGTCGCGGCGAGTCGTCGCGTCCACTCGTAGATGGCCCGTTTGGCGCCGCCGCTGGGGGCGTTGTGATAGAGTGCAATGCGCATGATGCCGCTACCTACCGGTGTTGCAGATCGATGAACGGATCGCTACTGAGCGGGTCAAACCGGCCAAAGGTGCGAACCTGGACTGCAAACCGGCACAACGCTGGACTCACGCCATGCAGCGCGGCAAGCGCACTCCCGCGGCGGTCGGCCGAGTTCAGTTCACGGGCCCGATCAAGCCACGCTTGAATATGGCGGCGGTCGGCTCTTCCGGTCTGCAGCGCCTTGCTGGCCATCAAGCGCAGGAGACGCGCTTGCTCGGCGTCGGGCAGGGCCAGGAACTGAGGCAGGCGAATTATCTCCGCCTGGCGCTCCGGAAAACCGTTGAGCAGCGTAACGAGCAGATCGTGGAAGACATTGGTGCGCACATCCACAGGACAGCGTGGAAAGCTCTCCAACTCAATTGAACGAGCACGGCACTTCGCCAACTCGAGCGCCCGGCGCTCCCGGTTCACCTGCAGTGAAATATTGGTTTGATGAATGCGGTAGAGACAGGTCATCCGGTCCAGATAGCCGAAGCTTGCCGTCTCTGCATAGTGCATAAAGAAGACCCAATCGGGTCCGATGACAATATCTGGGTCATAGCGCAGATGGTGGCGCAGAATCGGTTCCCGGCGCAGGACGACGCAAAGCGGCGGCCCAAACAGATCGGAGCCATAGACGACCTCTGCAAAGATATGGCCCGTGTACGGACCGCGTCGCCGGCTGGACAGGGTATTCAACCGGATACCGTCGGCGTTGATGTAATATCCGTCGGTGTATACGCCATCATGTTCCGGATGTTCGTCCAGATAGCAGATTGCGCTTTCCAGATGCTGTGGTTCAAATCGATCGTCGGCATCCAAAAATGCGACAAACTCGCCGCGCATGTACCCGAGGGCCGTATTGCGTGCGGCTGCTTCACCGCCATTGGGTTGGTCGATCAGGCGAATGCGCGCATCAGCATAGGCGGAAACGATCGCGCGCGTACGGTCACTTGACCCGTCATTGACCACCACGAGTTCCCAATCGACGTACGTTTGGGCCAATACGCTGTCGATTGCTTGTCCGATATAGCGTTCGGCATTGTGGGCCGGCATCATGATGCTGACCATGCAATGGGACACAGGGCGATCCACTCTAGAATTGACCATTGCTTTCTGGCGAACGGCGGACCATCGGCTCGCGAATTGCAGGAGAATGCTCGTCGAGAACCTCGGCGAACAACTGCTCCAGCTTCGTTACATAGTGAGACCACGAGTGTTTGCGGACGGCATCGAGCCGGGCCTGTTCGCCCAGCCGTCCGGCCAGCGCCGGGTCCAGGATTAACCGACTCAAGGCAGCGGCCATGCTGGCGACGTCACCCGGCGGCACGAGCAGGCCATTGCGGCCATCCTCGAGAACGTCGTTCAGTTGGCCGATCGATGAAGCGACAATGGCCTTTCCGGCTGCCATATATTCATAGAGCTTCAGGGGCGAGAGCCACATCTGGGTTGTCAGAGCCGGATACGGCACAACGGCAATATCGGCCGCCGCCAGAAAGCGCGGCACATCATGGTGTGGGATCATTCCCGTGAAATGGACGGCCTTCTCAAGGCCCAAATCGAGGGTGCGTTGCATCATTGTGTTACGCATCGCGCCGTCTCCCACCATAACCAGACGTGCTTCAGGAGTCTTCTCGACTACCTGTGCAAAGGCGGCGAGCAGTGTAGGGATGTCATGCCAGACAAAGAAATTGCCTACAAAGATAATGATGGGATTCGCCGGCATGCCCAACGCAGTCCGAACATCTGCACGAGCCTCAGCATCAGGGCGAAAACGCTCCACATCGGCGACGTTGGGAAATACCGCGATTTTCTGGGCGGGTACATGCCAATTGTCGATCAATTGGCGCTTCAGCGGCTCTGAAACGCACAGGATGCGATCGGCTGCGGCCAGATTGGTCCGGATCGCGTGTTGGGCCCGCCTTTTCCTCAACCCCACGATTGGCTGTCCCATGATGTCATGCTCCAGAATGTCGTCCGCTTCGAAATAGAGCACGTACGGTAGCCCCAGCTTGCGACAGGCCGCGGCCACGCCATATTTGTATAGTCCGTTGCGCTCGTAGACGATGTCATGACCGGGCAGCCATTGCAGACAGGCGTCGTACAGGCGATAGTTCGAGAACACGTTTAGGTAAGGAATTCGCATCAATCGCTGTACGCGCCAGGCGGCTTTGCTACTCGCCGCGAACCACCGGCTTGCTGACCAAGTCTGCGGGGCCAGTTCTGCCTCCTTGCCATTGCGCGAGCAGACGACATGTTCGGGGCTTGCAAGCGCAAGAAATGACAACTCGTGACCGCGCGCCTGCAGATTTTCGGCCACATACTTCTGAATGACATAGGTTGCATCGGCCTTCTGCGCCCCGGTCATGGCCTGCTGAAGCGGCAGCCACTCCGGCGGGCACATGGCGATCCGGAGCGGTGTCGACGGGCGCCCATTGGCAGAGAAGACACTCGATTCCACAGACGCATGCTGCTGTATCAGGACGGGCATTTGCCTGGCCTTTCCAAGTGACCGGGTTTCGATCTCCGTTGCGAGTTGCGGGGCGACGCAGTTAAGGCTCGTGTCAGTCAAGCGCTCTCTCCAGGACTTCGCCGTCCGCGACCGAAAGCGGCGCCACGCGCTCGCTGCCCTGGGTACGACTGATGCGCCGCGCGTCTTCGTAAATTGCCGAGAAGTGTTCACACACGGCTTCCGGCTGGTACGGGCCCGCCGCATAGCTGCCTCGGGCGGCTTCGCCCAGGCGGACGCGCAGCCCGGGCTGTTCGATGAGCCTGCAGAGCTTCTCGGCCAGACATGCCGGGTCGGCCGGCGGACAGAGGAGGCCGTTGACGCCCTCCTCGATCAGTTCGGGAATGCCGCCCACGGTGGTGGCCACAATGGGTCGACCGTAGGCCATGGCTTCCACCACGCCCAGGGGCTGGCCTTCCAAGAGGGAGGACATGACAAAAATGTCGGTCCGCGCCATGATTTGCGACAGTTCTTCGCGGCTGGTAAAGGCGCCAACGAAAATTGCCGGACCGTCCAAACCCAGCTTTGCGGCATGGGCGAGCAACTCGTCACGCAGGTCGCCATCGCCATATATGCGAAAGTGCACATCGGGATGGAGTTGTTGCACTCGGGCGATCGCCTCGCACAGATAATGTAACCCCTTGGCCACCGTCAGGCGTGCAACCGTTGTCACCTGAAGCGATGTCTCCGATCGGTCGGCTGCAACGTCCTCATGCCAGCCTGACGCCGCAGGGTCCGGCAGCAAGGGGCTGCGCACCACAATCGGTCGAGTCACGCCGCAGACAGTGCGCAGAGCATGGGCGCTCGTCTCAGAGACAGCAACCACAACGCTCGCCTGGTTGATGCTGGCCCCAAAGCCTTGCCACCAATTGAACTGAGCATGGGGCGTCTGGTGCTCTTCATAGACGACCGGGATCCCGTGCGCCGCCCCCCAATCGACGGCGAACAACAGGGTTGTGGTGTACCCCTGGACGTGGAGCATGTCGGGCCGCCAGCGCAAGTGCCACCAGTTCAGCAGCAGCCGGCCCAGCGCCTCCCACCGATCTGGACCGACGACATGGCTCAATAACAGTCCGTGCACCCAACCCCTTGCGCTGGTCAGCGCTTGCTGGCGAGACCGGCCCCGACCGAACATCAAGCCGGCCGCCAGGGCGTAGATCAGGGGGGTCGCCAATCCCATCAGCCCGGCCATAATGCGTGACTTGGTCGACGCATCTGATGCCGCCTGGGAGAGCCGCTTGGGCGGCTGGACGATCTCGACTTGATGGTCGCGCAGGCGCTGGAAATACTGATTCTCCGTTGGCGTCCAATGGGTTGTGAGTACGCTCACCGCATGGCCTTGCGCTTTCAGACCAACGGCCAGCGTAGCGGCATATTCCTCCAGCCCGCCGAAGGGCTGAGGGTCGTACAGAATCATGCAAATTTTCACGGTTTCGAAATCCTAGGGTGTGGGTATGGTTCCGCCGCCGAAGTTGTCGAGCACCGTTCCTGCCGCATCAACGTTGAAGAGGCCGATGTAACCTCCGCTGGTCAGATAGGGCCAGCCGATCAACGTGCGGCTGCCGATTAACTGACCGTTGCGATAGACTTCCACCATTCCCCCTGCCACGTTGACCCGCGCGCCAAATTGATCGCCGTCTACGAAAGTCACGGGAAGATTTGTGCCGCTCCGCACCCAGCCCCGGTTAATCCCATCCGTGTAGGTCCATACCTGAACCCAATTTCTTGCGGGATCGTAAATAACATCTACCAGGCCCAAACCAAACGAGTTCTTGCTGCCGACACTTTGCGCCTTGAGAATCAGGCCGATTTCGGCTCCGTTCCGATCGATCTTGCTGAGCGTGACGTAGGCCTCCTGATTTGCACCATAAGTGGCTGAAAGCCAGTAGATGTTCTCGCTGGAAGCGACCGCAAGCTTTCCGTCGATGACCTGGTATTGTCCTTTATCGCCGCCCCAGTTCTCGCCAAGCGCGCCATTTGCTCGATTGAAGTCGTCCAGTAAGCCAGTTGCCGGAAAACCCGATGTCGGGGGCGTTGCTGCGGGCGTATTGGTCGCAGTCGGCGGCAACGGCGTGTTGGTTGCGGTCGGCGGCAGCGGCGTGTT
>CAYZLP010000017.1:0-18022 GCA_964478635.1 uncultured Caldilineaceae bacterium | reverse complement strand
GGCCGCGCCGGCCGGCCCGGACGTGACGGAGCGGACCACGGATCCCATGCCGGTGGCGCCGGGAAGCCGGTTGACCGTCACGGCAACGCTGGACGACACGCGTTATGCAAGCAACGGCTTCGGTGAGGAGCCGGTTCAGGCTATCGGCAACCTGCGTTACAGCCTGGATGGACCGTCCTGGCTTGCTGCGCCGACCACGCTTCGGCCGAACGAAGGGGAACCGGCCTCTTCGGTCGTTACCCGGACCTTCTTGATTGAGACGGACGATCTGGGCGTGGGGCGCCATCAGCTCTGGGTGGAAGGCCAGGACAGTGCAGGCAACTGGGGCGTGCCCTCAACCCTTTTTGTCGACATCAGCGAAGGCAACCGCTCCCTTACCGTGCAACATCCGTCGACTCTGGTGGGTGCAGCCGATTCGCGCCGCTCCTTCACGCTGACCGTGACCAATACGGGGCAGATTCGCGATGAATATACGGTCAAGGTTACCGACAGTCCGTGGCCCGTTCAGGTATTCTCGACAACGTTGTCGCTGGAACCCGGCATGGACGGCCAAGTGCAAGTTGAAGTCTCGATTCCAGCCGCAGCAGCCCGGGGGTTGAACAGCTCGATTCGCCTGGCGGTCGCATCGGCTGCTGAGCCATGGGTTGAGCAGCCGGTCGAAGTGCTCATCGATCTGGCGAACCAGCGCCTCTATCTGCCCATTGCGGGCCGTTGACATTTTGCGTAGCGCCCTATCCGTCTCGACCTATGCAACTGACTGACCTTGCCCAAAGCTGGAGTTGGCATCCGCTCACGCTGATCGTGTCCCTCCTTGCGGTCGGACTCTACGGGCGCGGGTGGATGCGCCTCCGCTCCGTGCAGCCAAAACTGGCAACGTCAGGACGGCTGTTGGCCTTCCTTGGCGCCGTAGGCCTGTTGCTGTTAGCGACCTTGTCGCCGATTTACACGTTGAGCACCCAGTTTCTGGCTGCGCGCACCCTGCAAAAGGTCTTCGTCGCCATGCTAGCCGCGCCGCTGCTCTGGCTGGCCTGCCCTTTTCACGTCATGGTCTGGGGTCTGCCTTCCCGCTGGCGTCGGCCGATCAGCCGGGCCGTGTTGCGACCGTCACCCCTGCGGCGCGGGCTGCAGCTGGCCACGCGTCCGCTCTTCACGCTGCTCTTCTTCATCAGCGCGTTCCTGCTCTGGCACGATCCCCAGATCGCCAACTGGACCATGGATCGGGACTGGGCCCATCGTCTCACGCTATGGCTGCTTTTTTGGGCAGCGATTCTCTTCTGGTGGCACGTGGTTGGTACCGCGCCCCGCCTCCACGGCGCCATTCCCGGCTGGTTGATTGCGGCCTCGCTGGTGCTGGTCGAAGTGCCGAACATGGCATCGGGCATCACAATTGCCTTTTCCGGACGACCCCTCTATGCTTATTACGAAACGGCTCAGGCCGCCTTGGGCGCGCCGGCCCGGCTGAGCACGCTGGAAGACCAGATGGTCAGCGGCGCGCTTATCTGGGTAACGGGGAGCATCGTCTATATTACGAGCCTGATCTTCGTCGTGCGTCGTCTCTTCATCTTCGAGGGCAGCACCGTGCCGGCGCAAGGTTTCGGCCACGATGTGGCGAACAGGGCCATGGCGCCCGGCCTGGAAAATCGCAACGCCCACCACCCCTGGGAGTACACGGATTGGTGATTGCCCCGAGTTGCGATTGCACAAGCGCTTGCCAGAAAACGGCGGTGCGGATCGGGAAGAGCCTGCAGTACAGCCACCAGGAAAGGAGGGCCGCATCATGTCGGCCGAGGAATTAATCGAGGACTTCTCCTATCTTGAAACGTGGGAGGAGCGCTTTCGCCTCATCGTGGAGTTGGGACGCGAACTCGAACCCATGGATCCGGCGGATAAAACCGACGAGAACCGCATGTACGGCTGTCAGAGCCGCGTCTGGATCAAGTGCAGCCAGATGGAAGAAGATTCGTCCCGGCTTCACTTCGTCGGAGACAGCGATGCGCAGATCGTCAAGGGCTTGATTGCCATCGTCTTTGACGTGTACAACGATCAGCCGCCCGCGAAGATCCTCGATTACGATATCCGGGAACTTTTTGCCCAACTCGATCTGGCCAATCACCTGACGCCCAGCAGGGCGAACGGCCTCAACAGCATGGTCGAGCGCATCCGCGTCGCGGCCCGGGAAGCGTTGGCGCAAAGCGCCGGCTAAGGCGCTTTGGGCGCTCTCTATTCAGATGAGCGGGGAACAAACCCCAGCATCGTCGTAGGGAACTCATCGGTGACGAGCAAAAACCCGTCCAACTCACCATCTTGATAGCGAACCACGCCTTCCCAGTTGCGCGAGATGCCGCCCGGCAGCAACTGGAGGTAGATGGGTGGGGTTCCGCTCGGTACGATGCCCTCATCACTTAGCTGAAACTCGACCAGACGCTCGACCTGTTCGGACGAACCGGGCGGTCGGGCCAGGTTGTCGGGCGCCGGCGCCAGCTTGTCCGCGTCCCCCGGCCACATGTAGTTGATCACCCAGAAACGTCCTGCATCATCCACATCCGTGGCGTCGGTGACCCGATATTCGATTGTAGGCGCCGGTACTGTGCCCAGGGGCGCAAGGCTGCCGTCAAAGAGATGGGCCTGGGGTTGTGGGTTGACATTGGCGCCGTTGGCCTCGTAGAGCGTAATCAGCAGATCGCCCAGGCGCGTGATGGCCTCATCGGTCATGTTGATCAGGCCCGCTTGGGCCGGAATACTGCTCTGCGTAAAGGGGTCGATGCTGAGCAGTGCGCCGTCCATACCCATCCGGCCGCTAACCAGGACGCCGAGCATCCCGAAGGGTGTACGGGACTCGACGGTCAAATAGGCCCGGTCGCCGGCGAACACGATGGCCTCAAATCCTTCAAAGCCGTCAATCAAGGAATAGAGCGCACCGTCATCAAAGGCAATCGGTCGGGGCGCAAGGGGTTCGGAGTCTTCCCCGCGCAGAAACGCGCCGATCTCCCCTTTGTCCAAGCTGAAAACCGACCCGCCAAAGCGAGATGGATATTGGGGCAGCAGAATCAGCTGCTCGCCATGCCACGCCAGGCCCGAGAGTTCGGCATCCGGGGTATTGAGCGGATTGGTCAAGGGGATCATGGAGACCGGAACGGGCGAGGGCAGGGGCGTCTCCGCGACCGGTCCAGGCGTTGCGCTCGCTTCCGGGGCGTCGCTGCCAGGATCGGCAGCCGGCGCGGCTGGGGCTGACTCCTGCAACGCGGTCGTGGGCGCGGCAGCCGTGACCATCGCCTCCAGCGCATCCCGACCGATGCCGGCCACGGTTTTGGCGTTGGCCGGCGTGCAGCCACTGAGCAACAGCAGGCCCAGAAACAAGAAAGGCGCCACCCGGGTTGCGCCTCGACGAATTACATGATGGAGATGTTCAGTTGTGTTACGTCTCACTATTGCTCCTGAAAGAAACAGTTGCTCCTGAAAGAAGGCGGGTTGCCCCCAAGCATATCGGCTCCAGGGTGACTTCTCCCGGTCACCGAGAAGGCCCGGCTGTCTGATGATTGAAAAAATGATCCGGCAATTGTAGCTGCGGTTGGTTGATGATTGAATAAATATTCCGGTAATCGTAGGTGCGGTTTCCAACCGCACGATCTTCCAGGAACATCAGAGGTAGACGGAGCCCGTGCGGTTGGAAACCGCACCTACGGTATTGCCAGATTAATCTCTCAATATGCGATTATCCCGGACCTACAGAGCTCACGGGCGCATCGTGTTGGGGGTTTGGCAAGACGAATTCAAGATTCCGCCTTGCGGCGTCCCAGTGGGCAATCTGCACGCTACCGCCGGCTTATGGTTCCCGCCTATCCGGCCGGTTTTCGATGGGCCGGAATCGTAGCCGTACGGTCCCGGTAGCCGTCGTTGTAGCGAATATACCAGCTAGGACGCCAGGCCAACGCCATGAGTTCCATCTGCACATCGGTGCGCCGCGGCTTGAGCTCCTGGAAGGTGACCTGATCTGCGACCTTTTCCCATGCTTCAGTGATTCTGTCGATCTCTTCCTGCAGTTCATCGTTGAGTTCTTGAATATCCTCTTCGTACTCGGCAATCTGGGCGATAGACTCGTCGATGTCCGCCTTGGCCTTGGCCGTCATGCGTCGTTTGGTCATGGCGCTGCTCACATAGCTGCTGCTGCGGCGGCCGAATAGGAAGTTTAGCGCGCTTTCGCCCATGCCGACCCACTCCGCCTGTTGGCGGCCGGCGAATTCCGCCTCGTCTTCGGCCAGCTCCCGCTCTTCTTTGGCCTTCTTGTCCTCAATAGCATCAATCTTCTTGGCATACTGCTCTTCGAGCGCATCGACCTCTGCATCCCGCCGCTCCCGGGCCGCCTGCTGGAGGCGTACGAGGAAGTCTCGCTCACTTTCATCCGGTCGTTGGAGAAGTTCCAACTCCTCGTGCTGTCTCAGCGGTAGCCGTTGGTTGTAGTAGAGCCAATCCGAAAGATCGTTGCGCAGGGTCGTCAGATCTTTTGAACTGCGGACGCTGTCCGGCGGCGAGGCGAAAAAGGGACCTAGCTCGCCGGCAAGGTCGGGGGGGGCGTCCCGGAGATCGCGCAGGGAGGTATCAAGAAGTTCCGCATCTGCCCAGTCCACCTTCTCGCGGCCAACCGGCGGCTCAATCAGCATGACCAGGTGCGTGGTTTCCTCAATATCCTCTTTGCGATCGACGAAGGCGACAGTGGCCGCGCCCAGGACGGTCGGATCATAAATGACCTGTACGCTCCGTACCTCGGCGTTGCCAACATGCTGGTTGAAGACCTGCATGGCCGTGCGATCGTCGAGGACAAGGGGCAAATAGACCTGATCAATGCCCGGGTCCATACCCGGCGGCGTTGCGGCGTAGCCCGACGGGCCATCCGCGGTGTCGGCTTTTTCCGCCGCAGGGGGCGGCGTTGTGGCGGAAGCCGCAACTTCTGCCGGCTCAGCCGCGGCTGCGGCCTGTTCGGCCGGTTCAGCAGCCACATAGGCTGTCGCCGTACCCCGCTCGGCCTGAAGCTGGCTGACCTGGGGACGCGTCAATGGTCCCCGTAGATAGCTCTGGGCCCAGCGGGTATGAAAGACGACCGGTCGATCTTCATGCACGTTGTGGAGCAGGAAGACACGGCTGCCCAGCCGGGAGATGATTTCGTCATAGTCGGTTTTGCTCTCGGCGCCGGCTTCGGCCAGTGCGCCTTTGAGACCTGAGAGCACCCGATCCTTGTCGCGCTCGGCCTGCAGTTTGCCGATGAACCAGGTGCCGGCGTTGGTCAGACCTTTGTAATCCAGATCGACCGGGTTCTGGGTGACCAGGATGACGCCCAAGCCAAAGGCCCGGGCCTGCTTGAGCAAGGTCATGAGCGGTCGCTTGGTAGGAGGTTCGGCCGTGGGCGGAAAGAAGCCGAAGGTCTCGTCAAAGTAAAGCAACGCGCGCAGGCTGGTCGTCCCCTCCTGGCGGCGCACCCAGGTGACCAGATTCTCCAGCAGCAGTGTGACGAAGAACATTCGCTGGCTTTCGCTCAGGTGAGCGATGTAGAAGACACTGTGACGGGGTTTGCCCTCGGCCGTGTAAAAAAGCCGATCCACATCCAGCGGCTCGCCCGCCAGCCAGGATTGGAAGGTGGGCGATGCGATCAGGTTGTTGAAAAGCATGGCCAGCTTGAAGCGGTCGTCCGGCGGGAAGAAGGTGTCCGTGTCAAACACGCCTAGCTGGGCCATGGGCGGTTTCTGGATGGCCAAAATCAGCTTGGGCAGATCGAGATCTTCGTCCCGGCGCCAGTAGTGTTCGAAAATATTCGAGAGCAGGATCGCCTCCCGGCTGGTAACCGGGTCAGCCTTCAACTCGATCAGACCGAGCAGCGCGGCGACGGTGCCCGCAATGCGCTCGCGGATGGCCTCGGCGTGGGTATCGAAATCGAGACCCGGCGCCGCAAGGCTGCCCATGATATTGATCGGTACGCCGGCATCTGAGCCCGGGGTGAAGATCGTGTAGTTGGCCGTCTCCAGCGTTGCGCGAATTCGTTCGCCATTGATGCCCCAATCGGCCAGCCCGTTCTGCCACAGTTCAGCCGTGGATGCTGCGTATTCTTCCACAGACTGGTCCTTGCGCCGGGCATCATCCGGATTGATCCACGGCTGGAAGTCGTTCGGCTGCAGGTCGGGGAATTGCAGCAGCAGATTGGTAATGTCGCCCTTGGGATCGATCAGGATGGCCGGCACTTTGTCCAGGGCCGCCTCCTCCAGCAGGCCGACGCAGAGTCCCGTCTTGCCGCTGCCGGTCATGCCGATACAGACTGCATGGGTGGTAAGGTCCCGTGCGTCGTAGAGAATAGGTTCTTCGCGTCGTTCGCCGTCGTCCAGATCATATTCGGCGCCCAGGTAGAATGAGCCAAGTTTTTCAGGTGGGGCTTGCATGAAGACTCCTTCTCTGTCGTCTGCGGTGGTTGCTCTATGAAATGGTCTGATTTGCCCAAGTTGGCGTCGGCGGCTTGAAAGTCATCCGCCTTGCCAATGTGTCGATCCTAACGGGGATCCAGCCGCTCTTCGATGGCCGCCTCGGTCACCCGGCTCCGTCGCTGGACCACGCGGCGTTTCTCCAGTTGGCGGCTGAGACCCAGCAGCCCTGCGATCTGGCCGCGGAGTCGCGCCCGGGCCGCCGTGCCCTGGATATTGCGCATGGCATCCAGGCTGATGGCAAGCTGAGCACCGATGATCTCGGGCAGGTGGCGCCGCAGGCTGCCGGACGGCATGTTCTTGGCGATATTCCAGATCGTGTTGCGCCCTACGTAATAGCTGGCCAGGGTATCGCCGGCGTTGGCCGACAGGTGATGATAGACCCGGGCCTCCGGCGCAAAGACCGCCTCCCAACCCAGGAGGCGGGCCCGAAAGGCTAGGTCGACATCTTCCAGGTACATCCAGAAATCTTCATCGAAGCCGCCCAACGCTTCCCACACATCGCGGCGATAGGCGCTGGCGCCGGCGCAGCCGCTGAAGATGGCCGTCTCGCCGTCGAACTGCTTGCGGTCTACCTGCCATACGCCCCGGTTGATGGGAATGCCGTCAGCGCCCATCAGATCCCCGGCCGAGTGGATCTTTTCCCGTTGGTCAAAGAGGAGCAATTTGCTGGACACGATGGCGGCCTGCGGATTGGCGACGACGGCTTTGGCCAGCGCCTCCAACCAGCCGGGCTCAGGCTCGGTATCGCTGTTCAGCAGCACCAGGACGCGCCCATCGGCCACGTCGGCCGCGGCGTTGCACGAAGCGACGAAACCCATGTTTTTGCGGTTGACGATGAGGCGCACGTCCGGGTAGTGTGATTCGATCAGGGCAACCGAATCGTCGGTGCTGGCATCGTCGATGACAATTGTCTCGAAATCGCGCAACGTCTGGCGTTCCAATGCATCCAGCACGGTCGGCAAGAAGCGCTGGCCGTTGTAGTTGGGAATGATGACCGACATGAAGGGGGTGCGCACGGTCGGCAGGGCAGGATATTCCTGCTGTGGCCGGGCCACGAAGTCGGAGGTGGAAGCCCGGAAGCTGTCGATATTGAGCGCAATCTTGTGGCGCATCACGACACGGTTGTCTTCCCGGAGTTCGCCGTACGTTTCATCGTTGACGATGGGGTTGGCGCGGCCGGGCTGGGGTTCGGCGCCGGCCAGGCGGGCTTTGGCCTTGCGCGCTTGGGCTTCCCGCACTTCGGCCGACTTCTTTTCTTCGGATTTACTGGTGTCGGGCGTTGGCTTCAGCGATTCGTCACTCATGAATGATTTCCATATTCTCCGCTCGTAAATACGCTTCGACCGCTGCCTGCCAGGGCCGCAGGGTGACGCCCAACGCGGCGGCGGTCTGGTTAACGAGCACGGCGTGGCGCGGCGGCTGAGCCGCGCGCTGCCAATCGTCGACGGAGATGGGCGTGATCGGGATATGGCTCCGTCCGCTCGCGTTGAGGACATGACGGGCAAACTCGAACCGGCTGGCATAGCCATCGTTGACGGCATGATAGATGCCGGGGCGATCTTTCCCCATGAGCGCAACGATGGCCGCGGCGGCATCGGGCGCATAGGTAGGGTTGCCGAACTCGTCGTCGACTACGTTTAGCGCGCCCAGTTTGTCGGCGGCAGCCATGATTTTGGTCGGGAAGTTGTTGCCGCCCGGTCCGAAGAGCCAGGCGAGGCGCACGATCATGGCCCGCCGATGATGCTGCAAAACCGCGCGTTCAGCCGCCAGTTTGCTCCGAGCATAGACGCTCCTGACACTGCCATTGTCGCCTACCGTATCATAGTCGTCATATTCGCGATAAAAAAGGCCGTGCACGCCCGTAAAGACTTCATTGGTGCTGATATGGACGAAGAGCGCACCGCACCGGGCGCAACCTTCAGCCAGATAAGCAGGCCCCAGGGTATTGACGGCATAGGCTGCGTCCGGCTGAGCTTCGGCCCCGTCTACATTGGTCCAAGCTGCCGCGTTGATGACGACATCGGGCCCGAGTTCGGCCAGGGTCCGGCTGATGCTTGGTTGGGTGATATCAAATTCGGGTAGTTCCCACTGGGTCATTGTGACATCGGTCCGGGCGGCCAGCTGCGTGCGCAAGGCGCTGCCTAACTGTCCGTTCGCACCGGCAATGACAATATGCATCCTGTTCCTCATTTCCCCTGATTGGCGTCCCGGTTGCTTGATGCAACCGCTATTTTGACGCGTTGGGACGGATCATTCAGCAGCGGCGAGATTAGGGGTACAAATCGAACCGGTCCCAGTGATTCGGCAATCATGCGGCCGTCGGACTTGGTGAGCAGCCACAATATTTGGCGATCGGCCTCGGGACCGATCGGAATGACCATACGCCCGCCCTCCCCCAGCTGTTCCCAGAGCGGACGAGGCAGCCAACACGGCGCTGCAGTGACGATGACGGCGTCAAAGGGTGCGGCTTCGGGCCACCCGGCGGCGCCGTCGCCCACCCGCAAGTGAGGCATGTAGCCGAGGCGATGCAGCGCGTGTTCTGCCGTGGCGCTGAGTGAGCCGTAGCGCTCGATGCTGTAAACGTGACTTCCCTGAGGGCGCTCATCGTTTGCGGTGAGTTCACAGAGAATCGCCGTCTGAAATCCCGACCCGGTACCAACTTCCAGAACTCGACTGCCGGGAGACAAGGCCAGCGCCTGGGTCATCAGCGCGACGACAAAGGGTTGGCTGATGGTCTGCTCCTCGCCGATCGGCAGGGGCGCGTCTCGTTTTGCATAGCGGCGCAAGCTTTCGGGCACAAACGCTGTCCGGGGAACGGCTGCAAAGGCCGCGCGTACTGCAGCATCGGTTATTTCGGGCCACTGTTGCGCCCAAGGGAATTCCACCACGCCGGAACCCTTTCGCCTCGCCATAGGCCAGACGAGGCGTAGTCGCTTCCACATTATGCTCTTGGTCGTTTCCCGACGCCTGTTCGGTACGCGCCGGCGCTACAACGGGCTGATTGTATCATATCGTCGGGTGAAGGAACGAACCTTCGCGGCGCCGGAAAGAACTATGCTTCTTCCGTCTGAAGAATCTCCATCATCATCTCGGGCAAGCAGTGGCGGAAGGGGAAAATGTCGATCCAACCGACGTGACCGCCATAGCGTTCGATCCGCACGTCGAGCAGTGGATGGGGCGCCAGCCCATAAAAGTCTACGACTGGAATCACGGCATCGTCCAGGGCCGTGATCACCGTGGTCGGTACAGAAAGATTGGACAGCGCGTCGCCCTTCACACTATATTTTTCGAAGTATTCTTCAACCGTTGCATGCTGGTCGCTTTGCCTGACCAGGGCGTCTGTCATGTCGTAGATTGAGGGAATCTGCAATACGTCGTCGAAGTCGAATGAGTCGGGAAAGAGTTCTTGTTTGCGCCGCAGCGATCGGGCCCAGCGTCGCCGGAAATACAGATGGTAGGGTGGTTTTTCGTCAATTGCCTTCGTTGACCGTCCGGGGTCGAGCGCAGGGCTGAAGACGACCACTCTTTTCAAGTTGAGGAAGGGGCGATCCGTGTGTGATCGAGCCATGCGCAGAGCGAAGTTGCCTCCCATGGATGCGCCGATGATGTAGTACGGTCTGCCCTCGGCCAGGCGGGCGATCTGATGCCCTGCTTCGATCACTTCGTTGATGAGCGTACCCAAGAATACGCCCTTGTTCAGGGCGTGCGGGTCCAGTTGGATACCGGGTCCGTGGTCGCGCATGTTGAGGCGTACCACGTCATAGCCTGCGTTCAACAGCGTATTGGCCGTGATCAAGTTGTAGTTGGAGTGACTACACCCCTCCCAACCGTGAAGTGCCAGGACAAGCCCGCGGCGCGTTGGCCCCACAGTACGATTGTAGTAGGCCAGCAGCCGCACTTGCCGGTCGGGATCTGCTCCGGTTTCATCCACACCCGCGTCAATTAGAAGCGGCTGCTCCGTTTCAAGGATCCAACGATTGTCACGGTTGGGATTGACCGTCGACAGCATGGTCTGAAGCGCCGAAGCTCGAATCAGCCGATGGGGTTCGAACGTATTGGAGACCCGGCTCAATCCGGGCGCCGGACCGGTCGATGCGCCGTTGCCATTCCTCGAAACGGAAATCGATTGGGCAGTATTCATTGTTTCCCCATCCTTTCTAGTACATCGTCGCGCAAATGCATCGACGGTGCTCAGCAACAGTACCACGGCGGATATCCGGCCCCTCTACAACTGGTAGAAACTGTTGGTTCATTGCCGCCGGGATTTACCAGGGTACTGCTACCCCATTTCTCCTTTGTTTCCTGCTCCCCAATAGTATGCGTCAATCCTTTGCACAAGCAAGTTCGTTACGCTACAATCGAACCGGTGAATCCCGGCGGAAATCCTGAAACAGACGCAGCCAGAAGTGGCGATACCGGATTTCTGCCCTGAAAATAGACCGAGGGTGACGCTGATCAGGCCCATCTGCGCGGATTTTCATTCCCCGTGGTACGAATTGGCGCATGTTGGCTGCCCTGGGACGGGAAAACAGACCGCGGTTGAGGAATCGGCCTTCACAATCGGATGCTCACAGGAGACAGCAGTTCGCTTATGTCCGTTTCAGTGTTATTTATCTGTACCGGCAATATCTGCCGCTCGCCCATGGCGGAGGCGCGCATGCGGCGCCTGCTGACGGATGCCGGCCTCCACCACCATGTCACCGTTGACAGCGCGGGGACAGGGCCCTGGCACGTGGGCGAGCGTCCGCACAGGGGAACCCTGGCCGTTCTCGCACGCCACGGCGATCCGACGGACGGCATGTTGGCGCGCCAGGTGCACGCCGGGGACTTTGAACGCTTCGACTATTTGGTCGTCATGGACGGCAGCAATGAGCGTGACGTCAGTCGATTGGTCGACCGCTACGGAGTCAACGGGGAGATCGTGCGCCTGCTCGACTTTGCCGATCCTGAGATTACAGACGGCCTGCGCGAAGTGCCCGATCCCTACTACTCCGGCGGTTTTGACTGGGTCTATGAACTCGTCGATTCAGGCTGTCAAGGGTTGATCGCCCATTTGCAGATGGCGCATGATCTTGGATGATCGGGTGAAAACGCGCTTTGAACCAAACCGTGCCGAGATCAGCGAGGGACCGATCCGTACGCCACCGCCGGTCTTGCCGCACACCCGCCGGCTGGGGAGATCTTTATGCCTGTAACGCTAATTGACAATGCCGCCGTCGTCGTCACCATGGATGGCGACCGGCGCGAAATACGCGACGGCGCAGTGCTGGTGCGCGACCGGGAAATCGACTGGGTCGGCCCCGACGCGGAATTACCGCCGGCCGTGCGCGACGCGGTCGACTACCGCATCGACGCCCGCAATCATTTGGTGATGCCCGGGTTGGTCAACACCCACCATCATTTCTACCAGACATTGACCCGCGTGATCCCGGCCGCACAGGACGTCGTCCTCTTCGACTGGCTTAAGACACTCTACCCGATTTGGGCGGAACTCGAGCCGGTGGATGTCTACCTGAGCACCCGTCTTGCCCTGACCGAGCTGCTGCTCAGCGGCTGCACGACGAGCAGCGATCACCACTATCTATGGCCCAACGGCACGAAGCTGGACGACCAGTTTGCGGCCGCCGAGAGCGTCGGCGTACGCTTCCATGGCGCGCGCGGCAGCATGAGCCTGGGCGAGAGCCAGGGCGGGCTGCCGCCGGATCGGGTGACGGAACCTGAAGATGCTATCCTGGCCGACAGTCGCCGTGTTGTGGAGACCTTTCACGACAGCAGCCGCTTCGCCATGCGCCGGGTCGTGCTCGCGCCCTGCAGCCCCTTCAGCGTGACGCCCGATCTGATGCGGGCGAGCGCTGAATTGGCCCGCAGCTTCGGCCCCGAGGCCAATGTCCGTCTGCACACACATTTGGCCGAAACCAAGGACGAGGAAGCCTTTTGCAGGGAGCAATTCGGCCACCGCCCGGGGGCCTATGCCCGGGAATTGGGCTGGACAGGGAGTGATGTCTGGCATGCGCACTGCGTCCACCTTAACAAGACCGAGGTGAAACTTTTCGCCCGCACCCAGACGGGCATCGCTCACTGCCCCACGAGCAACATGCGGCTGGCCAGCGGCATTGCGCCTGTGCGCACCATGCTCGATGCGGGCGTGCCCGTCGGCTTGGGTGTGGATGGCAGCGCCAGCAACGACGGCAGTCACTTGTTGGCTGAAGCGCGCCAGGCCCTTCTGCTGCAGCGGGTGCAGGGCAATCCCGCAGCCCTATCGGCCCGGGAGGCGCTGGAAGTGGCGACCTTGGGCGGTGCAGCCGTGCTGGGCCGGGATGACATCGGTGCGCTGGCTCCGGGCATGGCGGCCGATATCATCGGCTTCGACCTGACGGCTCTGCCCTACGCGGGCGGCGCTATCCACGACCCGGTGGCGGCCCTGGTCTTCTGCCAGCCCCAGAACGTGACTTTTGCTCTGGTAAACGGCCGCGTGCTGGTCGAAGAGGGGCAGCCCCTCCACCTGGAATTGCCCCAACTCATTGAGCGTCACAACCACGCCGCCCGACAGCTATTGGTCCGGGCCGGTATGGCGTAGACCACGCAAAGGCGAGACATCCCTTTGAGCAACGAAATCGAAGTCATTCTGACCCACGAACACACCGACTTCGACGCCCTGGCCTCCATGCTGGGCGCGTCATTGCTCTTTCGCGATGCCTACCCGGTCTTGCCTCAGCATCTGAACCGCAACGTTGCCGAGTTCTATACGCTCTACAAGAATCAGCTTCCCTTTCTCGAGGCCCGCTATCTGCCCAAAGCCCATGTGGCCCGTGCCGTTTTGGTCGACACGGCTTCCGCCAACTGGACCAAGGGCATGGACCGCAAGACTCGGCGCTTCGTCATCGACCATCACACCTCCACCAGTGAACTGGCCGAGGGCACGGAAATCTGGAACGCGGACGTGGGCGCCAATACTACCATGCTGGTCGAGAAGCTTATCGAACGGAAAATTGAACCTTCGCCCGTCCACGCCACACTTCTCGCCCTGGGCATCCACGAGGACACCGGCAGCCTTACCTATGCCTCAACCACGGCCCGGGATGCCAAGTGTCTGGCCTGGCTGCTGGAGCCGGAACGGGGCGTCAACCTGACCGTGGTGGCCCGCTACCTGAATCATCCCCTGACCGACCGCCAGCGGGAACTCTTCGAGCTGCTGATTGAAGGGAGCGAATTTCTCGACATTGGCGGCCATACCATGGTCATTGCCCAGGCCAACGCTCTCGGCTTCACCGACGAGATCAGCGCCCTGGCATCGCGGCTGCGCGATTTCCACGAGACCGACGCCATCTTTCTGATTATCGACCTGGGCGATGTTGTGCAGGTTGTGGCCCGCAGTACGACCGACGAGATCGACGTAGGCGAACACATGCGCAATCTCGGCGGGGGCGGCCATGCCCGCGCGGCCGCGGCATCCCTTCACGGCCGCGATCTGACGACGGGTGATGTGCGTGACCAGCTGGCCGAGCTTCTCTATCAATCGACCGGGCGCGCGCTGACCGTGCGCGACATCATGAGTGTCGGGCGCCCCCAAATCCTGCCGCCCGAGATCACCATGGCCGAAGCCTATGCCCTGATGCAGCGCTGGGGGCATGAGGGCTTCCCCGTCGTCCGCACAGGCGAGGACGGTGCGGAGGAGCTATTGGGCGTCCTCACGCGACGGGAAGCGGACCGGGCCATGAGCCACAACCTGGGCGAAGAGCCCATCCAGCGCTTCATGCGAACGGGCAAGGTCGTGGTGCGGCCGGAAGATTCCATTCCGACCCTGCGCCGCACGATGGTCGACCACAACTGGGGGCAGATACCCGTGGTGGACGAGACGGGCGCCATTATCGGCATCGTCACCCGGACCGACCTGATCAAGCTCTGGGACGACAGCCGCCGCCCCGAGCGTTCGCCCAGCCTCATCGCCGAGAAGTTGCGGACCAACCTGCCCCCGCTCCAGCACCGGCTGCTCGAGTTCATTGGGCGAGAGGTCGATCGCTTGGGGTATACGGTCTACGTGGTTGGCGGGTTCGTGCGCGACCTGCTGCTGGATGGGCGCAGCGGGCGCGTGCTGGCCTTTGACATGGACATCGTCATCGAGGGCGATGCCATCAAATTTGCCGAGAAGATGGAACAGATCTACGGCGGACGGGTCGTGCGGCACAACCGATTTCGTACGGCCAAATGGCTGCTGGACGATCCCGATTATCCGGTCGACCGGGCGGCCCTGCTGGCCGACATCGGGGGGGACATCCCGCCCGATGGGCCCCTGCCGGGCCATCTCGACTTCGTGACCGCGCGCACGGAATTTTACACCGCGCCGACCGTTCTGCCTACGGTGGAGAGCAGCAGCATCAAACTCGACCTCCACCGGCGGGACTTCACCATCAACACACTGGCTATCTGCCTGAATCCCAACCGCTGGGGTGAGTTGCTCGATACCTACGGCGGTCTGAACGATTTGGACAACGGGGTTGTGCGGGTGCTGCACAGCCTGAGTTTTGTCGACGATCCAACCCGCATTTTGCGAGCCGTACGCTATGAGCAGCGCTTCGATTTCGCAATCGATGCCCGGACGCTCGAACTCTTGAGCGATGCGCTGGATCTGCTGGAAAAGGTCACGCCGGCCCGCATCCGCCATGAGCTGGAGCGGATTCTCCAGGAAACGCAGCCGGAGAAAGCGCTCAGGCGGCTCGATGAATTGGGCGTCCTGGCCCGCCTGCAGCCGGAGATGAAGGCCGATGCGTGGTTGGCGGAACAGTATCAGCGCCTGCGGGATGCGCTGGACAGCCCCGCTCCCGATCCCGAACTGGTAAGCGAGCCCATCGAACGGCTTTATTTCGGCCTGCTGACCTATCCCATGCCGGCCGACGCCGATGGAGAGATAGTGGAACGGCTGGGCTTGCGGGGCGAAACCCAGCGCCTGGTGGAGGGACTGGAGCAGTTGCGCGTGCATCTGCCCGATCTGCGCGTGCCGGGCTTGCAGCCGAGTGAGGCCGTGCGCATTCTCGATCGCACAAATGCCACGGCACGGGCACTGGTGCGCCTCATCGAGCCCGATCCGCAAATCGCCTATGTGCTCAATGAGTACGATGCAAAGTGGAAGGATGTGCGCGCGGAACTGGACGGCAATGACCTGGCGGCGCTCGGCGTGCCCAAGGGACCCATATACGGCGAAATCCTGTCCGAGTTGCGTGCGGGCCGGCTGGATGGCGAGATCCACACGCGAGACGAAGAAGTCGAGCGGGTCGAAGAAATCTTGGCGCGGAATGAAGTGGAACCGACGTGAGCCGACGTCCGGTTACTGACTCAATTCGCATGATCTGAATCCGGCCACTTCGCGGAACGGCCCCGACTTTGCTACAATGAAACCAGAATCCGAATTGCAGAATACGAGTATACGACCGTGAGTCTAAGCACCTGGGCGGATATTGCCACCGTCTTTCTGGCAATTCAATGTTTTGTCATCATGTTGGTGCCCCTGGTCGCCACCTTCTTCCTGGTGCGCGGCGTCAACATGGTCGGGGGCGTCCTGCCGGAATATCTGGCCAAGGCCCAGGGCGTGACCCGGACGGTGCGCAACCGGACGGTTGAGACCAGCGTGCAGGTAGCCGAGCCGCTGCTACGCTTCCGCCGCGAGCAGACGCGGATGGAGTCTGCCGTCCGCAGCTTTTCGGATGAGATAGGCAATACGATTTACGGCGATCGTGAACCGGGCCGCGAGCCATCCGCTACCGTGGCCGAAACCCAAGGAGTTGGAGATGAATCCTAAAGTCAAGGCCTTGCTCGTCGGCGGGCTCGGCGGCGCCGTATTGGGGGCGCTTTTCGCCTGGATTGCTACAGACGTCGACGACAGCGACGGTCAGGTCGGCATTACGGCACTGGGGCCGGGAGACTACATCGGTCTCGGCATTGCCATTCTGACCCTGGCCCGCCAGTTCAGCGGCATGGTCCGGAAGTAAGTTGCCGGCCGGAGTCAGCAAAGTGAAAGACCTGCGTGAACTTCCCCCCTCTGTCCATTCCGCGGTCTGTTCCAATCATCAACCCAGAACTTAAGGAGGACGCTGTGTCGAATCAACTGGGTACTTCCGAGCGGCCCCTGCGCGTCGCGATTATCGGCGCGGGGCCGTCGGGCTTCTACGCAGCCGGCGCCTTGCTAAAAAGCAAAGATGCCGCAGTCACGGTCGACATGTTGGAGCGGCTGCCGGCCCCCCACGGTCTCGTCCGCTACGGCGTTGCGCCCGATCATCAGAATATCAAGGCGGTTTCCAAGGTATACGATCGCACGGCCGCCGATCCGCGCTTCCGCTTCTTCGGCAACGTCAATTTTGGCACCGACGTCACCCATGACGAAGTCCGGGAGATGTATGACGCGGTCATCTACGCCGTGGGCGCCCAGTCGGACCGGCGCCTCAACATTCCCGGCGAGGATCTGCCCAACAGCATGTCGGCAACGGAGTTTGTGGCCTGGTATAACGGACACCCCGATTACGTGGACCTGGAACTCGATTTGAGCCCCAAGGCGGCCATGGTCGTCGGCGTGGGGAACGTGGCAATGGATGTGGCCCGCATTCTGGCCAAGTCCGTCGACGAACTCAAAGAGACGGACATTGCGGATCACGCCTTGGCTGCCCTGGCCGATAGCCAGATTGAGGATGTCTACGTGGTGGCTCGGCGCGGTCCGGCCCAGGTGAAGTTCACCAATGCCGAGATCCGGGAATTCGGCCATCTGGACATCGCCGACGTAATGGTCGATTCGGAAGAGTTGCACCTTGACGCAGCCAGCAGCGCAAGCATTGAGGGCGACACGGGCGCGCAGAAAAACCTGGACTATTTGCGTGCGTACGCGGAGATTGGTAAAACGACGAAGCCGCGGCGGGTTCATTTCCGCTTTTTGCTGTCGCCGGTGGAGATCCTCGACGAAGACGGCAGAATCGCGGCCGTCAAGTGCGAGAAGAACAAGCTCCGCCCCACGACCAGCGGCTATATCAACTCGGAGGGCACGGGCGAATTCGAGACCATCGACTGCGGCCTGGTGCTGCGCTCGGTGGGCTATCGCAGCGTTCCCTTGCCCGGCGTGCCCTTCCATGAACGGTGGGGCACGATCCCCAACGAGGTCGGCCGCGTCACCAACTCGGAGTCGGACCGACCCATTCCGGGCGAGTACGTCGTGGGCTGGGCCAAACGCGGTCCCACGGGTGTGATCGGTACCAACAAACCCGATGCCATCGAGTCGGTGAACAGCCTCATGGATGACGTGGCGAAGGGGCGTTTGACCCCGGCGCAGAATGCCGATCCCGGCGCCATCGAGCGGCTGCTGCGCGAGCGCAACGTTCGCTACGTGACCATTGAGGAGTGGCATACGCTCGACGAGATGGAGAAGGCCGCGGGTGAGGCCCAAGGCCGGCCGCGGGTCAAGTTTGTGAGTATCGAAGACATGCTGGCTCAATTGGGCGAGTAGCGCGCGGGCCTCACCCTGCTTGGGCGCGAAAGGCGCCCAAGCTGTCCCTCTCCACCCGGTGGAGAGGGACGCGTAG
>CAYZLP010000016.1:0-18087 GCA_964478635.1 uncultured Caldilineaceae bacterium | reverse complement strand
AATGTTAACCATCTTGCCGCCCACACTCTTCGCCCTCCTCGCCCAGCGCTATATCATCCGCGGCCTGACCCTCGGCGCGGTCAAGGGTTAGGCGGGCATAGTGGCTACAGATCCCCTGCTCATCGGTCTGGACGTCGGTACGACCAACATTAAGGCCATCGTCGTCAATGTCGATGGTCAGGTCGTCGCCGGCGCGAGCGTGCGCACACCCACCCATCATCCCCGCCCTGGTTGGGCCTACTACCGACCGGATGAACTCTGGTCCCGGACCCTGGACGCATTGAGCCAAGCGGTTTCCCAACTGGCCCATCCTGACCGCATTGCGGGCATTGCCGTGGCCAGCATCGGCGAGACCGGCTTCCCGCTGGATGAGGCCGGCAACGCGCTCTATGATGGTCTGGCCTGGTTCGATAACCGCACCGAGCCCCAGGCGCGGGAGATCGAGGAAAAAGTGGGCGCCGATGCCGTCTTTGCCAGCACCGGCCTGCCCGTCTCACCCATCTTCAGTCTATGCAAGATGCGCTGGCTCCAGCAGCATGAGCCGGATATCTATGCGCGCACCCGACTCTGGCTGAACACGGCCGACTATATCGCCTATCGCCTCTGTCGCGTCCCGACGACCGATTATTCCCTTGCCTCGCGCATGCTCGCCCTTCATCTGGATACGCTCCAGTGGGATGCCGGCTTGATCGGGACTGTTGGTCTGGATCCGGCGCTCTTTGCGCCGCTGGCCGTGGGTGGAACGCCCCTGGGTGAGATTGACCCCGCCATCGCCGTCGGCACCGGCCTGCCCAAAACGGTTACCGTGGCCGCGGGAGGACACGACCACATTGTCGGCGCCATGGCTCTCGGCATCACCCGACCGGGGACGCTCCTCGACTCCATCGGTACGGCCGAGGCTCTGCTCATGCCCCTCGAACGCCCGGTCACCGATCCGGCGGCCGGCCGCCAGGGCTATGAGATGGGCGCGCACGTCAGCGGCGGCTACTACGCCATTCCTTCCTTCCGGACTGCGGGCGTCTGTATTGAGTGGTTCCGCGACACCTGTACCAACAAAGCCGACTTCGGCGTGCTCGATGCCGAAGCCGCAGCCGTGGGTCCCGGCGCATCCGGCGTGCGCTTCCTGCCCCATCTGCGTCTGCCCCACTCGCCCCACCTCGATCCCAAGTCGCGGGGCGCCTTTGTGGGCCTGAGCACCGATGTAACGCGCGGTGCGCTTTACCGCGCGGTATTGGAGGGGCTGGCCTTCGAGATGCGCGCAACCCTCGATCCGCTGCTCGACTATGCCGGGGTCACAAGACTCGATTCCATTTCGGCCATCGGCGGCACCACCCGCAACCGCCTGCTGATGGAAATGCGCGCGACGCTCATGGACCAGACGATTTACGTGGCAGAATTGGCCGACGCCACCGCCCTGGGCGCGGCTCTCTTGGGCGGCATCGGCGCCGGCGTCTACCAAGACGTCGCCGACGCGGTTGCCCACGTCACCGTCCAGGCGACGCCTGTCGAGCCCGTGGTAGAATGGGCCGACCTCTATTCCGATCTCTACCGCGATGTCTACCAGCCCCTGTTTCACGCGCTGCAGCCGATCAATCACGCCAACTACCCGTACAAATACCCGGAGTAGCTTATGCCCGAAGCCCTTCTTCTGGCCATCGACCTGGGTACCTCGTCCGTCAAAATCGCTGCGACAACGACCGCCGGCCGCCTAGTCGCCACGGGAACGGCGGAATATCCGATTCGCCATCCACAGCCCGGCTTTGCCGAACAGGATACCCAGGACTGGTGGGACGCTATCGTCACCGCTACGCGTCAGGTTGTCGCGGCCCTCGACCCCGCCCAGATTCAAGCCATCGGCCTTTCGGGCCAAATGCACGGCACGGTGCTCCTGGACGAAGAAAACGTCCCGTTGGGCAACGCCGTCATCTGGCCGGATCAGCGCAGCGCGCAGCAGGTTGCGGAGATCACAGACTCACTGGGCGCCGAACAGCTTATTGCCATCACCGGTAGCCCCGTAGCGACCGGCTTCCAGGCGGCTTCCATTCGTTGGATTCAGGAACTCGAGCCGGAGCGCTGGCAGCGGGCGGCCATGGTTCTCCTGCCCAAGGATTACATTCGCTGGCGGCTGACCGGCCAGTTCGCCACCGATCCCAGCGACGGCTCCGGTGCGCTCCTATTGGATGTGCGGAAGCGTGACTGGTCCGAGACGCTGCTGGAACGTCTGGCCATTGCCCGCCGGCAGCTGCCGCCCGTACAGCCCGCGACCGCGCCGGCCGGCTCCCTCTTGCCCGACGCCGCGGCGGCATTGGGCCTGCCGCCCGCCATTCCCGTCTTCACGGGCGCGGCCGACACGGCCTGCAGCGCCCTGGCCGCCGGCGCCGTCAGCCCCGGCACCCTGCTCCTGACATTGAGCACAGGCGGCCAACTCGTCCTGCCCGTGGCGGCACCGGTTGTGGACCCGCATGGGCGCATCCACACCTTCTGCGGCGCGTTCGAACCCGGCGGAGCTCAGGCCTGGGCCGGGTGGTACCAGATGGGCGCGATTCTCTCCGCCGGGATGACCCTGCGCTGGCTGCGGGATCAAGTTTTCGGCCTCACGACTGAGGACGCGTATGCCCGCATGAGCGACTGGGCCCAGGCCTCCGCGCCGGGCGCCAACGGCCTCCTCTTCCTGCCCTATCTTGCGGGCGAGCGCACGCCCCATATGGATCCCCGGGCCCGGGGCGCGTTCCTGGGTCTGACGCTCAGCCACGCCCAGGGCGACCTGGTGCGGGCCGTCATGGAGGGGGTTGCCTTTGCCGCGTTGGATGCTCTTCAAGTTCTTATTGAATTGGGGGCCGCGCCGGGCGAAATCGTGCTGGCCGGCGGCGGCGCGCGTAGCCCCGTGTGGCGCCAGATTGTCGCCGATGCGTCCGGCCTTCCTGTCCGTCCGCTCCAGGTAAGCGAACAGTCGGCCGTGGGCGCTTGTCTGCTGGCCGGGCTCGGCGCCGGCCTGGTCGATGGCGAGATGATGGCCGCGACGTGGACGAGCTATGGCGAGCCGACCCTGCCGCGCGCCGAATGGCGGGATCTCTATGCCACGCGCCACGTCCAGTTCCGCAACGCCTATCGCAATAATCGCGAACTCTTTGGCGCTCTGGGTGCGGCCGCCGGCGATCCCGTGTAGCGCTATGATCGGGTGATTGCTGTCATTCTGAACGGGTCGGTCCGAAACCTTCGGGTTGGGCGATTGCCTAGTGAAGAATCCTTGCCCAGGCCACGTTGAGATTCTTCCCTGGACAGGCGCCGAGCCCCAAGTCTCGCTGTAGACCCGTTCAGAATGACGACAATCATCCTATCGGAGTACTGAGACGCCATAGCGTTTCATAGAGACTTCCACAGCAATGTTGCCCGACTCTGTGGCTCTCTGCTGTCTCTCTGTGGCTCTCTGTGCAACGCTCTTCCATTCACCGGCCGGGCGGGAGGACGGACGCGCGGATGATGAGTTCCGTGGGCAGCATGATTTCCTCCACTCCCGACTCTTCCCCATCCGCCAGCCGCTCAAGAAGACGTTTTGCCGCCATCGTGCCCAATTCATAGGTGGGCTGGACCGCGACGGTGAGGATCGGCGCCTGCAGGTAGGTGTCCGGTAGATCGTCGAAGGCGACCAGCGACATCTCCTGGGGCACGCGCAGCCCCGCCCGGTGTAGGGCGCGCATGGCGCCCACGGCGATGAAGTTGTTGGCGGCAAAGAGCGCAGTGGGTGGTGTCGGCAGGGCTAGCACGGCGCGGGTCATGCGGTCGCCGCCGTCGACGGTGAAGCTGTCGTATTGAATCAGCGCTTCGTCAACGGCGATGTCCGCTGCGGTGAGGGCCATGCGATAGCCGGCTACCCGCTCGCGGGAGACGGAGACCCCCGCCGGGCCGGCCAGCATGCCGACCCGGCGGTGACCCAAGGAGAGAAGATGTTCCGTCAAGCAGCGGGCGCCCTGCTCCGAATCGCCCCGCACAAGATCCACCTCCACGCCCTCTACGCGCCGGTCGAGGACGACGACCGCAACCTCCTTGGCCTGCAGCTTGCGCACCGTTTCTCCCGAGTTGGAAGCCGGCACCAGCAGCACGCCATCAACCCGGCGGCGTAGGAGCATGGAGAGATATTGCTCCTGCTTCTGTTCGCTCTCGTCCGTGTTGCAGAAGATGACGGTGTAGCCCTGCCGACTGGCTTCGTCCTCCACGGCCCGCGCGACCGAAGTCCAAAAGGGATTGGTGATATCCGTCAGCACCAGGGCGATGGTGTGGGTGCGTTTGGACTTGAGGCCGCTGGCCAGCATGTTGGGCTCGAAGTGCAGCGCAGCCGCTGCCTGCTCCACGCGGCGGCGGGTCTCCGCACTTACATACCCGGAATCATTCATGACGCGCGAGACGGTAATCGGCGCCACGCCGGCCAATTTGGCGACATCGCGAATGGTGGCCATGGCTCACTCAAACACAATCACAACCTTGCCCGAGTCCCCTTCATCCGCCACCCGATAGGCCTCGGCCGCCTGATCCAGCGTGAAGCGGTGGGAGACGATGCGTTCGGGCTTGAGCTTCCACTCGACCAGCTTCTCGACCAGATCCTCCATGTGGCCCAGGCTGGTGACCCAGGAACCGTAAACCGTGATCTGATTGTGGATGATGGTCTGGCTCACGTCGAAGGCGACAGTGTTGCCTTCCCCGACCATGGCGCTGCGCCCCCAGCGGCGCGTGCCCTGGAGGGCCAGCAGTCGCCCCTGGGGGGCGCCCGAGCAGTCGATGGAGACCTCGCAGCCCAGGCCGCCGGTGAGGGCCATGATCTGGTCCAGCGCGTCCGGCGCATCGGCGCGCACGGCATGGTCCAGGGCATCGCACGCTAGCGAGAAATCCAGGCGCTCCTGGGAGATGTCGGCGCCGATCACGCTGGTCGCGCCCATTTTCTTGGCGATGAGCCCTGCCGCCATGCCCACCGGACCCATGCCGGTGATGAGCACGCGATCCTCGCCGGAGACCCGCACCCGGTTGAGCGCTTCGTAGACCGTGCCGAACCCGCAGGCCACCAGCGCGCCGTCCACATAGCTAAGCTCGTCGGGCAGGGCAATGCAGGTGTCCTCCTCGGCCAGGATATACTCGGCGTGGCCGCCGTCGCGCTGCCAGCCGTAGGCGGCCCGGTGATCGGAGGTGCAGGAGATCATGTAGCCTTCCCGGCAGTCGTTGCAGACGCCGCAGCCGCTGATATGGTAGAGAATGACCCGGTCGCCCGCGGCGAAGCGCTTGCAGCCCGGCCCGACCTGCTCGATCTGCCCACAGGGCTCATGGCCTGCAATCACGTTTTGGTACGCTTCGGGACCGTGGCCCAGATGCTCCCGGTAGATGGCCCGAATATCGCTGCCGCAGATCGACGATGCCTTCATCTTGACCAAGACCTGACCGTATCCCGGTTCGGGTACGTCAAATTCCCCAAACGTAACTTGCCGGTTGCCCGGCAACAGCACACCCTGCATTTTCATCATAAAGCCTCCGATTGAAAAGAGCAGACAATGGACCGCGGATGCAGCGGATCAAGGCGGATGATGCGGATTTGTAACCATTCAGCCGCCGATCAGATAGAACGCGGATTGGGCGGATTTACGGGATCTGCGCGAATTGTCTTGGTTTTGCATCCGTTCGATCGGCCGCATCCGCGGCATCCGCGGTCTATCGCCTTTCTACGCCGGCGTGATGACGCCGTTGATATCCCAGAGATCTTCCCAATGTTGGCCCGGTTTCCAGAGGAAGACCTGGCCTTTGATGAGCCGGTTGTTTTTATCGATGGCAGCGATGGCGGCCATTTCTTCATCCGTCAGGGGATCCTCGACGACGCCGCGCAGGTTGGCCAGATAGTTGCGCCGCTTGGTGGAGAAGGGAATGGGCGTCTGGCCGCGCTGGACGGCCCACTTCACGCAGACGACGGCCGGGTGGACGCCGTGGCGCTCCGCAATGGCGACGATGACAGGGTCTTCGATGTCCACCGTGTCGTCGGGCGTCCGATCGCGGGCAGGGCGGGCCGGCGAACCGATGGGGCTATAGCCGATGGGCGCGATGCCCCGGGCGCGCACGAAGTCGAAGAGTTCGGGCTGCTGGAAGTGGGGGTGCAGCTCCATCTCGTTGGCCGCCGGCTGGATGCGCGCGTCGCGCAGCAATAGTTCAAGCTTGGGTATGGTCATGTTGGACGTGCCGATGTGGCGCACCAGGCCTTGATCGACCAGCCTCTCCAGTTGGCGCCACGTCTGCATATAGTTGGCGTGGACGTAGGGTTGGGCATCGACCGCGCGGGAATGGACGTCGACGCCGGGTGCGTGGTGGTTGGGGAAGGGCCAGTGAACGAGGTAGAGATCCAGATAATCGAGCTGCAGATCGTGGAGCGATTGCATGAAAGCCGGGATGACATCGGTCTCCCCATGTTTATCGTTCCAGAGTTTGGACGTGATCCACAACTCTTCACGGGCCACGCCGCCGGCTATGACTTGCTGCAAGGCGGCGCCGATTTCGGCCTCGTTGCCGTAGACCGCTGCGCAATCAAAGTGGCGGTACCCGACTGCGGCCGCGCCAATCACGGCCGCGGCAACCTCGGCCGCCGTCACGTGGTCCGAGCCGAAGGTACCCAGGCCGATGGCCGGCATGGCGGCCCCGGTGTGGAGAACCCGCCGGGGTACCTGCGCCGGGTCGATGAAGTCCGGCGATGCGGAAGAAGAATGAGGCAATGCCATGATCTCTGCCTCCAGGTCTCTGGAAAATGTGCTTGACAGTCGCTTAAAATGGGAGTATGATGGCCGTATGGTACCGGTACCACATGACTATAACATGACTTCTGCTCCCTGTCTACAGCAAATTTGTGTTTTGATAATTTTGCCAAGATATTAGATTTCCTTTGATTTTCTTCAGAATATTCAGTTTCAATCTTAGGTATCCGCCGAAAACACGTTGTTCGTTCGGATTGAAAGCATGGCGTCGTGAAAGGCAAAAGAAACGAAAACGGCCTTCTACTGCTTTCGCTATGGGAAAATTGAGGCTTGACAGGCAATGTGAAATCGATTACAATTTGCCTGTAATCGATTTCAGAATCTCACCGAAATAGCGACCCAAATTGTCGACGAAAATTGCAGACGTGGCGAGACACGCCGGTGTTTCCACGGCCTCCGTTTCCCGCGTTCTCTCGGGCAAATCCCACGTGAGCGAAGCCATGCGCATGCGCGTATTGGCTGCGGTGGCCGAACTGGGTTACCGTCCCAGCCGGGTCGCGCGTACGCTGCGGGCGCGGCGCGCCAACATCATCGGCCTGATTGTCTCGGACATTCAGAATCCTTTCTTTACCGCGATTGCCCGCGGCGTTGAAGACATCGCCTATGAACGACAGTACGGCGTCTTTCTCTGTAATTCGGATGAAGATCCGCAAAAGGAAGCGCTCTACGTCGAGCTGATGCTGGCCGAGCAGGTTGCGGGCGTCATCGTTTCGCCCACGGTCGAAGGCGCGCCCCATTATGCCAACCTGCTGGATGCGGGTATCCCCGTGACGGCAATCGATCGTCGCTTGGGCGGTCAGGCCGTCGACACGGTGCGCATCGACAACGTAGCCGCTGCATGCGCCCTGGTGTGCGGTCTCATCGAACAGGGGCATCGCCGGATCGGCGCAATCGTAGGGTCGGCCTTGGCGACGACCGGGTGGGAGCGCCGCCTCGGTTATGAAGACGCCCTACACGCGCATGGCATCGTGCCGGATGAGGACCTGATTCATGCAGGGGCGCCCAAGCAGCGCTTTGGCTATTTGGCTGCCCGCACGTTGCTGACCCAGGCCGAGCCGCCAACTGCCATCTTTGCCGGTAACAATCTGATCACAGTGGGCCTCCTGCAGGCGCTCCATGAACTGGGTTTCCGACCCGGCCATGAGGTTGCCATTGCCGCCTTTGATGAACTCGACTGGATGAATGTGCTGGACATTCCCCTGCTGGTTGCGGCCCAGCCGACGTATGAAATGGGGCGTCACGCCGCGGAATTGCTTTTCGCCCGCGCCGAAAACCGTGATCGGCCTTGCCAGGAACTGGTTTTGTCCGCCGAGATTCACGATAGCCGCTTCCAGCCCGAGGCGGTTCCGGTTTGATTGACATGGCGCTCTACTTTGCTGTCGTGTTCTAGCTCCTCTGGAGCTTTGACAATCTATTCACTTTACCGATGGAGAGAAACCATGAAGAAGACCAATCTGTTGACTCTGCTGATCGGCTTGCTCCTGATCGCGGCCCTGGCTGCAGGGTGCGCGGCGCCGCCTGCAGCCCCTGCAGCGCCGGCGGCTGATGAGGCCGCGGCGACTGAAGAGGCCCCGGCGGAAGAAGCTGCGGCCGAAGGGGATGGCATCTACATCCCCGTCATCTCCAAGGGCTTCCAGCATCAGTTCTGGCAGGCTGTCGAATCGGGCGCCCAGCAGGCTGCGGCCGACCTCGGCGTCGAAATCACCTTCGAAGGCCCCGAGACCGAGGCCATGGTCGACCGCCAGATCGAGATGCTCCAGGCTGCCCTGGCCAAGGACCCGGACGCCATTTGCTTCGCCGCCTTGGACACCCAGGCCGCCATTCCGCTGTTGGAAGAAGCCAATTCCCGCGGTATTCCGATCGTCGGCTTTGACTCCGGTGTGGACAGCGACATTCCGGTGGCCACGGCCGCAACGGATAACCTGGCCGCAGCTGCCCTGGCTGCCGACAAGATGGCCGAGCTCATCGGCGGATCGGGCAAGGTTGCCGTGCTCGTCCACGATCAGACCAGCCGCACCGGCATCGATCGCCGTGACGGTTTCCTGAATCAGATGGAAGCCCAATATCCGGACATCGAGATCGTCAACGTCGACTACGGCGCCGGCGACCAGCTGCGGTCCACGGATATTGCCAAGGCCGTCATGCAGGCCAATCCGGATCTGGATGGCTACTTCGGCGCAAATGAGGGCTCGATCATTGGTGTGCTGAATGCCGTCACCGAACTGGGTCGAGAGGGCGAAATCACTGTCATCGGCTACGACGCCGGCGCCCAGCAGATGGAAGCGATTCGCAGCGGTGTCGAGGCCGGCGCCATCACCCAGAATCCGGTCGGCATCGGCTACAAGTGTGTGGAAGCGGCCGTCATGGCGATCAACGGCGAGGAAGTCGAGGAAGTCATTGATACCGGCTTCTTCTGGTACGATGCAACCAACATCGACTCCGATGAGATTGCGCCGCTGCTTTACGAATAAGCGCACTGTCTGAACCGGCGCCGCAGGGCTGAGCCCCTGCTTGCACCGGTGAATCACGCCCTGTAGGGTCGAGCGCAATTCCATGCCTCGACCCTGCAGCGGCCAGATCCAGAAGGACCACCATGGACCAAGTTTTGGTGAACATGGAAGGGATCGACAAATCCTTTCCGGGTGTGCGAGCCCTAATCGATGCCCAGTTTGAATTGCGCGCGGGTGAAGTGCATGCGCTGGTGGGTGAAAACGGCGCCGGCAAATCGACCCTCATGAAGATCCTTGCCGGCATTTATCAGCGTGATGCGGGGCGCGTGCTGCTCGGAGGGAAGCCGGTCGAAATTCCCAACCCCCGGGCCGCGCAGGATCTAGGCATCAGCATGATCCATCAGGAACTCAACCTGATGAATCATCTCACTCTGGCCCAGAATGTTTACGTCGGGCGCGAGCCGCGCCGGGCCATCCCCTTTGTTTTGGATGAGAAACAGATCAACGCGCAGACCAAGACGCTCTTCGATTCCATGCACTTGCGCCTGGATCCGCGGACCAAGGCGGCCGATTTGACGGTGGCCAAGCAGCAGATGGTGGAAATCGCCAAGGCCATCTCCTTCGACTCTCAGGTTCTGATCATGGATGAACCCACCGCGGCCCTGACCGATACCGAGATTGAGGAGCTGTTCAGAACCATCAATCACCTGCGCGATGAGGGTGTGGGCATCGTCTATATCTCCCACCGTCTGGAAGAACTCAAGATCATTTCCGACCGGATCACGGTCATGCGCGACGGGCGGTACGTCGACACGGTCGATGCCGACGAGACGCCCATTGAGCAAATTATCAGCATGATGGTCGGTCGCACGATTTATGAAGCAGCCCCTGAGATTCCGGAAGAACCCAGCAGCGAAGTCGTGCTGGAGGTGCGGAATCTGAACCGGGGCCGCGAATTAATCGACATCAATTTTCAGTTAATGAAGGGCGAAATCCTCGGCTTTGCCGGCCTCATGGGGGCCGGACGGACGGAGGTGGCCCGCGCGATCTTTGGCGCAGACCCCATCGACTCGGGTGATTTCCGGGTCAAAGGCGAGCGGGTTTCGATCAAGAGCCCGCAGGATGCGGTGAAGCACGGCATCGGCTACCTTTCGGAAGATCGCAAGCGCTATGGGCTGGCGTTGGGGATGGATGTAGAGTCCAACATCGTTCTGGCTTCCTACACAGATTTTCTGCGCATGATCGGCGTGGTCAACGACGGCAAGGCCGCCGAAGTGGCGGAGCACTATGTGTCGGCCCTCTCGATCAAGACGCCCAGTATTGAGCAGACCGTCAAGAATCTCTCGGGCGGCAACCAGCAGAAGGTCGTCATCGGCAAGTGGCTGACGGCCGACAGCGACATTCTGATCTTCGATGAGCCGACCCGAGGCATCGATGTGGGGGCCAAGAGTGAGATTTATCGCCTCTTGAATGATCTGGCCCAACAGGGCAAGTCGATCATTATGATTTCATCGGAACTGCCCGAAATCTTGCGCATGAGCCATCGCATCATCGTCATGTGCGAAGGACGGATTACGGGAGAGCTGGATGCTGCCGAGGCGACTCAGGAAGGCATCATGACCTACGCCACCATGCGCACCGGTATGGTGGCAAATGATGAAACCAACAATCACGCGAACGGCGCCGGTCGCGACGGCGCCTCAGAAAGCGCTGCGGAAAGCGCCACAGCATTCACACGTAGTGGGGAGGCCTAATCATGGCAACAGCTGAGACTGTCGAAACACCGGTGGCGACCAGGCGCTCCGTCATGGGCTCGGGTGCGGCCCAGAAATTGCTGGCTTTCGGCGCGCTCATTTTGATCTTCGCCTTCTTTGCGATTGCCTCGCCCGTCTTCTTTACGTGGGAAAACATCAAGGGCATTCTGCTTGCGACGGCCGTCAACGGCATTCTCGCCCTGGGCGTGACCTTTGTCATCATCACCGCCGGGATCGACCTTTCCGTGGGTACCGTCATGACCTTGTCGGCCGTGATGACCGGCGTCTTTATTACCTTCTGGGGACTGCCCATTCCCATCGGCATTTTGGCCGGTTTGCTCACGGGCACGACCGCGGGATTGGTCAACGGACTGCTGATTTCGCGCATGAAGATCCCGCCCTTTATCGCCACCCTGGGCATGATGATGATCGCCCGCGGTCTTTCCCTGATCATTTCAGGCGTGAAGCCCATCTACTTCAACGATGCGCCCGGCTTTCGTCTGATCACCATGGGCTCGGCCGTGGGCGCTGCCGTGCCGGCCGTGGATATCCCCAACGCTGTGTTGATACTCTTTACCGCAGCCATCGTCGCCGCCTTTATCTTGGGCAAGACCATTCTCGGGCGCTATACCGTAGCCATCGGCAGCAACGAAGAGGCGACTCGCCTTTCCGGCGTCAATGTGGCGAATTGGAAGACGGCCGTCTATGCGCTTGGCGGTCTCTTCAGCGGGTTGGCCGGTGTGGTCATCGCCTCCCGCCTGAACTCGGCCCAGCCGGCCCTGGGCGTGGGCTATGAACTCGACGCGATCGCGGCGGTCGTCATCGGCGGAACTTCCCTGAGCGGCGGTCAGGGCACCATTTTGGGCACGGTCATCGGGGCTTTCATTATCAGCACCTTGACCAACGGGCTGCGCATCATGTCCGTTCCTCAGGAGTGGCAGATGGTCGTGACGGGCACGATCGTCATTCTCGCGGTATTCCTCGACATCATCCGGCGACAGCGGCAGTAGGTTTTCTCCTTGTTGCGTTGGGGCGCCGGGGCGTAAGCACCTGGCGCCCCAACAATCCGCGGTCTGCCGTTCTCCCGGCGATGCAGTCCATCCTGGTGCGCACTGTTAGGCGGCCGGATGTTGTTAGTGCAATCACTGGCTTCCAAGGTAAACTAAGGCAGTACAAAGCAACCCAGACGAAGAAGAAACTACGGCTGTGCATTCTCCCGGAGGCAGTCGGACACCCTTGGAAAGCGAGCCGGCGTATGCTGAAGGCGGGCATCTTTGTGGATGTCGAAAATCTAAATCGCAACGGCGGTTGGAAGCTGCAGTACAACGTGCTCAAGCAACTGGCCGAAGCGCAGGGGACAACCGTGCTGCGCGCCAATGCCTACCTGGCCATCGACGTGGAGCGCGAACAGAAAGATCCCAAATTTCGGGAACGCAATGAACGCTATCGCGCGGCCGTGCGCAAGAATGGCTTTCATCTGGTTCCCAAAGAAGTAAAGCGCTATTACGACGCCGAAGGTGAGGTCTATCTAAAAGCCAACGCCGATCTGGACCTGGCCGTGGATGCGCTGCTCCAGTCCGAGAACTTGGATTACGTGCTGCTGGGCAGCGGCGACGGCGACTTCATTCGCCTGGTCCGCGCGCTGCAGACCCGGGGCAAGCGGGTCGACCTGCTCTCCTTTTCCAACACAAGTACCGAACTGATCCGCGAAGTCGACAATCACTTCAACGGCTATCTCGTTCCGGGCCTGATCCCGCCCAGCGAGGATATGCCCGTCAACCGCGTGCACGGGGTCATGCATGCCGTGAATGAGGAAAAAGGCTACGGCTTCCTGACCACGCGTACCGGATTGGCCGCCGATGACGTACGCGATGACATCTTCTGCCATATTAGCGACGTGCAGCACAACGGCGACACGATCGACAACAGCTTTTTTGCCGATCTGCGCCGCCGCCATGCCGTGCTGGAATTTGAACTGCGCGAAAGCGCCAATGGCTGTCAGGCCAAAAAGGTGACGGTGTACAGCTGGACGTAGCCAGCGGCAGGCGAGATAAGCCATAGGCTGTGCTCGAGTGACAGTCACTGGCACTGCGCTTTTCGGCTGACCAGACTCATTCAAGCCAGTGACTGTCACTCGATCACACACTCAGCCAGGAGAATCAGTCACATGTCAACGACGACTGTCAATCTCATGCCCCGGATGTTCACGTCGCAAGCAGAAACCCTGGCAAAGCGGGGCGATCTCCGGGCGACGATCTTCCGTTTTGATTCCGGGGTCGCCGCGCTACAATTGAGCAATGGTCAAGGCGAGTTGGTCTTGCTGCCGTTCCAAGGTCAGCAGATCTGGTCGGCTACCTTTGGTGGCCGCAACCTCACCATGAAGTCCATGTTCACCCAGCCCCGCCCCACGCAGAACTATTTGGAAACCTACGGCGGTTTCCTGCTGCACTGCGGCTTCACGTCTATGGGCGTTCCCGCAGACGGCGATAGTCATCCCCTCCACGGCGAGTTGCCCAATGCGCCTTACGACAGCGCCTATCTGGTTGTGGGCGAAGACGAACGGGGTGCATATATGGGATTGGGCGGGCGCTACCAGCACACCGTAGCCTTCAGCTACAACTACGCGGCCGAACCCCTGGTCAAGCTTTATGCCGGGGAAAACCGCTGCTTTGTCAGCATGCGCGTCACCAATCTGAAAGAGACGCCCATGGAATACATGTACATGGCTCACGTTAATTTCCGGCCGGTGGACAACGGGCGTTTGGTCTACAGCGCGCCCTCCGATGCCGAGCACGTGCGCGTGCGCCGCTCCATTCCTTCGCACGTCAAGCCCGGGCCCGACTACGTGAAGTTCCTCGATACGTTGGCTGCCGATCCCGGCCAGCATGAGGTGCTGCGTCCCGATCTGGCTTTTGACCCGGAGGTCGTCTTCTTCATCGACTACCTGGCCGATGAAGATGGCTGGGCCCATACCATGCAGGTGTACGGCGACGGCACGGCCGACTACATCCGCCACCGGCCGGAGCAGCTTGACAAGGGCGTGCGCTGGATCTGCCGGACGCCGGATCAGGATGCCCTGGGCATGGTGCTCCCTTCCACCGCCGAACCGGAAGGTTTCAGCGCCGAGAAGGCCAAGGGCAACGTCAAGACGCTGGGGGCCGGTGAGGCCTTTCTCTGTGAGATGGAGATGGGCGTGCTGGACGAGGCCGAAGCGATTGCCCTGGCCGAGCAGATTGAGCGCATCAAGGGCTGATGTTGATCGCGTAGACAACGCACTGCGCACAGAAGCGCAACAAGGAGCAATGCTATCATGCCTGACTCTCCAGACTACACCGAAAACCTGGTCGGCGTCTTCGGCCATCCGGTGGCCGAAAATCCGACGTGCGTCATGCAGCAGGCTGCTTTCGATCACCTGGGCCTGCGCTGGCGCTATCTCACCATCGAAATTCTGCCCGGCAACCTGGCCTCTGCCATTCAGGGCATGCGCGCCTTTGGCATGCAGGGCATCAACCTGACCATTCCCTACAAGGTTGCCGTCCTCCAGTATCTTGACGAAGTCTCGACCGACGCCCAGCTCATGGGCGCGGTTAACACCGTCTGGCGTGAGGGCGGCCGGCTCATCGGTGAAAACACCGACGGGAAGGGCTTCATTCGCTCGCTGCGGGAAGATGCCGGCTACGGCATTGCCGGCCGCCACATCGTGATTTTCGGCGCGGGCGGCGCAGCTCGGGCGATTACGGTGGAGTTGGCCCTGGCCGGGGCCAGCCATATCACCGTCGTCAATCGCAGCCGCTCTCGCGGTACCGAACTCGTCAAGCTGCTCAACGACCAGACGCCCACATCGGCGACCTTCGTTTCCGGTACCCAGCCCTTTGCCATTCCCGACGGCACCGACATTGTCATCAACGCCACCTCCATCGGTCTCTACCCCGACGTAGAGGGTCTGCCCAATGTGGCTTTGGACACCATTACGGCCGACCATCTCGTCTGCGACGTGATTCCGAATCCGCCCCAAACCCGCTTCCTTCAGGAGGCATCGGCCCGGGGCGCACGCACGCTGGACGGCCTGGGCATGCTCGTCTACCAGGGGGCCATCGCGTTCGAACTCTGGTGCGGTCATCAAGCGCCCATCGCCGTCATGAAAGAGGCCCTGGCGCGCGAATTCGGCGTTGAATAACGGGCCATAATGGAACGCGGATTAGGCGGATCGGGCGGATAGTTCGGATTTCAAGGCTGAACAAAAATCCGTGGGCATCCGCTCAATC
The DNA here is from genome assembly GCA_964478635.1 of uncultured Caldilineaceae bacterium. Classification (GTDB taxonomy): domain Bacteria; phylum Chloroflexota; class Anaerolineae; order Caldilineales; family Caldilineaceae; genus JAGRCP01. Next base: position 2,842 of record CAYZLP010000016.1, on the reverse strand, counting down.
CGCCGAATCCGCGTTCTATTTGAAATCTACTTGAACTTCAATTCTCACTGAAGGAGCATGATCATGGCCGATTTTGCAATGACTCCCCCCCATAACCGTCTGATCGGCGAGATGCCCCGGATCGGGATTCGCCCCACGATTGACGGGCGCCTGGGCGGCGTCCGCGAGTCGCTGGAAGATCAGACCATGGCCATGGCCCAGGCCACGGCCGATTTTCTGAGCCAGAACCTGCGCCACTATAACGGCCTGCCCGTAGAGTGCGTGATTGCCGACACGACCATCGGCGGTGTCGCTGAGGCCGCCGCCTGCGCCGAGAAGTTCCGCCGGCTTGGGGTCGGCGTCTCCATCACCGTGACGCCCTGCTGGTGTTACGGCTCCGAGACCATGGACATGGATCCCCATTTGCCCAAGGCCGTTTGGGGCTTCAACGGTACGGAGCGACCCGGCGCCGTCTATTTGGCCGCGGTTTCGGCCGCCCACAACCAGAAGGGGCTGCCTGTCTTCAATATCTACGGGCGTGACGTTCAGGATTCGGGCGACCAGACCATTCCGGCCGACGTGCAGGAAAAGCTGCTGCGCTTTGCCCGGGCCGGCTTGGCCGTGGCCAACATGCGGGGCAAGTCCTACCTGAGCATGGGCGGCACCTCCATGGGCATCGGCGGCTCGATTGTCGATCAGCCCTTCTTCGAGGATTACCTGGGCATGCGCGTCGAGACCATCGATATGGTGGAATTCGTGCGCCGGATCGAGGAGGGAATCTACGATCATCAAGAGTTTACGCAGGCCATGGAGTGGGTGCAGCGCTATTGCACCGAAGGCAAGGACTACAACCCGCCTTCCCATGAGCGTACCCGGGAGCAGAAGGACCTGGACTGGGAGATTTCCGTCAAGATGGCCCTGATCGCCCGGGATCTCATGGTGGGCAATCCGAAACTAGCCGAATTGGGTTACGGCGAAGAAGCGCTGGGCCGTAATGCCCTGGCCGGCGGCTTCCAGGGCCAGCGCCAGTGGACCGACCACCTGCCCAACGGCGACTTCATGGAGGCCATCCTCAATACGTCCTTCGATTGGACCGGCATCCGTGCACCCTATATCGTGGCCACGGAGAATGACGCGCTCAACGGCGTCTCCATGCTCTTCAATCATCTGCTGACCAACACGGCCCAGATTTTCGCCGACGTCCGCACCTATTGGAGCCCCGATGCCGTCAAGCGGGTGACGGGCTATGAAGTGGACGGCGTGGCGGCCGACGGTTTTTTGCACCTGATCAACTCGGGCCCCGCGACATTGGACGGCACGGGCGAGCAGCAGCAGGACGGCGAGCCGGTCCTAAAGCCCTATTGGGAAATATCCGAAGAGGAGGCCCAAGCCTGTCTGGCTGCCACAACCTGGCACGCGGGCATGACCGAATATTTCCGGGGCGGCGGCTGGTCGACGCGCTTCCGCACCCGGGGCGGCATGCCGGTGACCATGTGTCGCGTCAACCTCGTCAAGGGGCTGGGCCCGGCCATGCAAATTGCCGAAGGCTGGACCATCGAACTGCCCGACGAGGTGCATGAAGTCCTGGATGAACGCACCAACCCGACCTGGCCGACGACCTGGTTCGTGCCCCGAACGACGGGCAGCGGTCCCTTCCGGGATGTCTACACCGTCATGAACAACTGGGGCGCCAATCATGGGGCCATTAGCTACGGCCACGTCGGCGCGGATCTGATGAGCCTCTGCGCCATGTTGCGCATTCCCGTCTACATGCACAACGTGGACGAGGCCCGGCTGTTCCGACCGAGTGCCTGGGCGGCCTTCGGGGCCAACGAGCCCATGGGCGCCGATTTCCGGGCCTGCGCAAATTACGGACCGCTCTACTCATAGATATCGGACGGGCTCTGCAAGCCGGCAACCCGCATTTCGCAACCAACAGTGCCATGCCACACCAAAATCGCGTCACACCCTTCAGCACCATTATCGCCACACCCGCCCGGGGCACCCTCATGGGCAATCGGGGGCGACTCCACGATGACCAGGGGCGCATCCGACGCGCGTTCGAAAGCGAGCGTTGGATCGTTTGCCAGCTGAGCTTCAAAGATCACAAGCGTTCCGTAATGACGCCCGGGCTCTATACCGAACTCTTCTTCCTGGACGAAGTGACGGCCCTCACGGCCGGTCACCGTCCCTGCGCCGAATGCCAGCGGGAGCGGTTCGACCTCTTTCGAGAAACGTGGGCGCGGGCGAATCCGGACCTCACATCCCATCCGCGCCCTTCCGCCTCGTCCCTGGATGCCGCGCTCCATCGCGAGAGATTGGCAAGCCGTCAAGGTCCGGCCCGCGTGGAAGCCCACATTGATGAATTGCCCGATGGCGTCTTCGTCACCGACGACAATACCAATGCCTACCTGGTGCAGGGGCGCAAGCTCTACCGCTGGACGCCTTCCGGCTATCATCGGGCAGTTCAGCGCAACGTCCGCCACCCTTACCGCGTGCTGACGCCTCCTTCCATCGTGCAGGCTCTGGCTGCAGGATATCCGGCCGAGATTCACGACTCGATCTAGGTGGTTTTCTTGCCAAGTGCGCGCGAACTTCCCGGAAGGGGTCAGGTCGATTTATTCTGGACCATTAGCTGTTGGACCCCTTCCGGGAAGCTCAGAGATTTGGTGAGAGGACCACTTACCGTTCCGCCAAACCCAGTTTCGTTTGAAGCCGCTACTGCATGCCGGAGTGACAGTCACTGGCACAAACGAGTCTGGTCAGTCCAGATTCATCCTGCCGGTGACTGTCACTCGGGCAACGCTTTTGTCCTCTTGCGAAAAATTTCCCCTTGACAAACTAATGATAATAGTTTATAAAC
>CAYZLP010000015.1:2146-18111 GCA_964478635.1 uncultured Caldilineaceae bacterium | reverse complement strand
GGCCAAGGCGCCGCAAACGACCCCTAAACTCCGATCCCAGACTCATGGCATGGTTGCGCGCCACGATGTCATGCAGACCGGCCCGCTCCAGCAGCGCACGCCATTCCTCCGGGCTCCGGACGAAGATCATGCTGCCAAAGCCGCTGGAGAGACGTTCCAGGAAGCCGGCAGGCGGTTCACGCCGCCAGTTGGTCTCGGCCATGCCCACTGCGCCGCCCACTTTGACGACACGCACCCATTCGCCCATGGCGCGGTCCTGCTCCGCAATCAGGGCCAAGACCGACTCCGCCATGACGACGTCAAAAGCATCCGTTCGAAAGGGCAGGTGGCGGGCATCACCGACAACGAAGCACGCACGATCGCGCAGCCCGGCCCGCCCGGCTCGTTCGACGGCCCGCAGAATCATGCCCCCGCGCAGATCCAGCCCGGTCACGCGGCAGCCAACTTCCTTGACCAGATAGGCCGGCGTCATCCCCACGCCGCACCCCACGTCGAGCACATGATCCGTTGCGTCCATGCGGCAGAGCGCAACTAGCTCCTCGGTCGCGTCCAGCCCGCCGGGATGTTTGGTCATATCGATTTCGGCTTGGACTTCGAAGTAGACCTCTTCAAAACTGGGGTCGGCCGCTTCGGTCCGCCGGGCTTCTTGAAACGGAATGGACTCACTCATCACAGCATAGCTGGCTTTCTTCGGCGGCTGCCTCCGGGCCTTTCCTGCCCTTGACGACGCGGCGTATGCCCATGCCGATGGCGAAGAAGAGCGCCAGGCCCAGGCCGGCCATAAGCACCGGCAGCCAGCGGGGCGGCTGCACCGCGGCCGGCAGGATTGCGGGCGGCACCTTGGCGTCCGACCAGGAAATCCCCGCGACCCGAGCGTCGGTGGTGACGACGTCGGTGAAATCGGCGCCCTCTACGCCAATCCCCATCATGCGGCTTTCGCTCAGGTCCGCGCCGGTCAGGTCAGCCTCTTCGAGGTTGATGCCGCCCATTCTGGCGGCGTGCAGATTGGCGCCGTGGAGGTCGGCGCCCTTCAGGTTGGCCCCGCCGATGCGCGCATCGGTCAGATCGGCGTGGGCCAGATTCACACCGCTCATGTCTGCGCCGGCCAGGACGGCGTGGGTCAGGTTGGCGTCGTGGAGGTCGGCGCCCATCATATTCAGCGCGGCCAGCTTCATGCCGGACAGATCCAGACCGCTCATGTCTGCGCCGGCCAGATCCCGCTTCTCCTTCAAACGCGCTTCAATCTCCTCCCGGGTTGTGAACTTCATCGTTGCAACAGCGTCCATTGCACAATCTCCTTTCACCGGCTATCGGGCGTATTGGACCAAGCGTGCCCAAAATTGACGTCGTACTCTCCGTTTCCACCATCGGCCACAGGCGGAAATGCCTTCGGCTACGGAACGGTACGAGCATCGAAAAGGGAACAATACCTCCTCACTTAACCAGACTGCTGGCTACAAAATGGCTACAAACCAGCGGCACAGTCCGGACAAGTGACAGGCAGCGAATCATCTTGGCAAAGGCCCCATTCTACGATACGATAATGGTATCTATTGTACGGGGCATATTCGATAATATGGTCGCAGTCGCGTCAGCAGGACCAGATGGATACTCAGTCCAGCTCCAGTCAAATTCGATCGGGATCACTGCCCGCCCCGGAAGCAGACAGCGAACAGACTCTTCATGAGAGTGAAGAGCGTTTTCGGCTCGCGTTCGAACACGCAGCCTTCGGCATGGCTCTAGTCAGCCCGCAGGGCGCCTTTCTACGGGTGAACCCCTTCGCCTGTCAGATGTTCGGTTATCCGGAAGAAGAGCTGCTCCAGCTCTCCTTTCAGGCCCTCACTCATCCGGACGATCTTCACATCGGCCTCGATCTCTTCCGCGACCTTACCCGAGGGCAACGCGATCATGGATGGTTGGAGAAGCGCTATATTCATCGCGATGGCCACGTCATCTGGGCCTTTCTCAGCACTGCGGCCGTACGCAACGCTGCCGGGAAGACCCTCTACCTGGTGTCCCAGATTCAGGACGTCAGCGAGCGCAAAGCCGCCGAAGCAGGTCTGGCCGAGCGAGAGGCCCAATACCGCAGCATTTTTGAAGCGACCAGCGACGGCCTCTGCATCTGCGCGCTCGACGGACGCATTGTGAGAGTCAATCCCGCGTTTCTGCAGATGCATGGCTATGAATTGGACGAAGTCCTCTGGCAGCCGCCGACGAAATTGATTCACGCCGATCATGTCCCGCGCTTCTGGGATGCGGTCGCGACCATCAAGACCGGCGGTTCGTTCCAGATTCAGGGATCCCACGTGCGCAAGGATGGAACGCTCTTTCCGGTCGATGTGCGAGCATTGCCTTTCATGTATCGGTCCACGCCTCATATGCTCGCAATCGTGCGCGATGTGACGGAAATAATGGAAGCAAGACGGCTCTTGGAAGCCCGGGTGGCGGCGAGAACGCGCGAACTTTCCGCTTTGTATGACGTCACGGCCGTCGCCAGTGCGTCGCTGGATCTACAGATCGTGTTGGACCAATCGCTGGCGCGCATCTTGGAGGTCATGGCTTGCGAAAGCGCATCGATCCATCTGACGAAATCAATGATCGACCACACTCCGCCGGCCACCTGGCACAGCCGGACTCCGCCCGCGCCCCGGCCGTGCATCAAGGCCTGGGTCAATGACACGGCCGCGCCCCAGGTTCTGGAGCAAGGTGCGCCGTTGGTCCTGGCGGTGCCCGAATTTGACGTTGAGCCACCGCCGGCGGCCGGTCACCCGTCGCCCCTCTGTTATGGCGGCGTTCCCATCCAGGCCAAGGGGCGCACGCTCGGCGTTCTGAGCGTGCTGCGTACGACACGTCACAAGCTTGGCGACGAAGAGATGGCGCTGCTGGCGGCCATCGGTGCGCAATTGGGGGTAGCCGTCGAGAATGCGCGTCTCTACCAGCAAGCCGAGCAGTTGGCCATTATTGAGGAGCGGCAACGTCTTGCCCGCGATCTACATGACTCCGTGACCCAGACCCTATACAGCGCCAATTTGCTGGCCGAATCGGGGCGACGCACCGCGGCCGCCGATGACGCAGCCGGCGCGGCGGACATCTTCCAGCGCATGGGCGAATTGACCCAGAGTGCGCTCAAGGAGATGCGTCTGCTTGTATATGAACTGCGTCCGGCCGATTTGGAGCAGCAGGGTCTCACGGCCGCGCTCCAGCGCCGCTTGGATTCCGTAGAAAGCCGTACCGGTATCAGAACGTTCTTGGATGTCCGGGGAGAAGCGCAGTTGGCTCCGAACGTGGAAGCCGCGCTCTACCGCATTGCACAGGAAGCGCTGAACAATGCGCTGAAACATGCCGATGCGACCGAGGTAGGCGTGACCCTGGAACTGGATCCGGGCCACGTGCGGCTGGCAGTGGTCGACAACGGGCGGGGAATCGACGCTCATGACCTGGCCGCGAAGCGCGGCATGGGTCTGGCCATCATGCGCGAGCGCGCCGGCGAGATGGGCGCCGATTTCACCGTTGATTCGAAACCTGAGCAGGGAACGCGCATTGAGGTCCATCTCCCCGGACGTTCGTGATTGACTGCAGCCGGAATTGACCGGCGCTTCCCGGTCTTGACATCCTTTCTTGCCCTTGCCAGAGATCTCGGACTGGACAATGACACTATGCACGAACAAAACATCCGCATCCTCATCGTCGACGATCACGCCGTCGTGCGTGAAGGACTGCGCAGCCTGATCAATTCGGAACCGGGCATGGAAGTCGTGGGGGAGGCAGCAGACGGCGTCGAGGCAGTCTTGCGCACCCGGTCGCTCGTGCCGGACGTGATTGTTTTGGATTTGGCCATGCCGCGACAGGACGGCCTCCAGGCGATCAGCACCCTGCGCGCTGAGAATCCCCAAACGCGCATTCTTGTGCTCACCAGCTTTGGCGAAGACGATATGGTCTTTCCGGCCATCAAGCGCGGCGCAATGGGATATCTGCTCAAGGACTCCTCTCCGGAAGACCTCCTGCACGCGATTCGTGACGTCTATGCCGGCGACTCGTCGCTGCACCCTGCAATTGCCCACAAGTTGATCCGCCAGTTCAGCGAGCCGCCGCCGGAGACCACGCCCGTAGAGCCGCTCACCGAACGGGAAATCGAGGTCTTGCGTTGGGTGGCCCAGGGCATGTGCAACGAAGAAATCGCCGACCGCCTGGACATCAGCGAACGGACCGTGCGCAGCCACATGACCAATATACTGGGCAAACTACAGCTGACCAACCGCACCCAGGCGGCGCTCTATGCCCTGCGCGAAGGTTTGGCCTCTCTCGACGAATTCTGAAGATACTCCGCTGCTTGCTGATCCGACATTTGACGTAGATTTCACCGCCGCACTGGGCAATTTGTCCGCTTCCGACCGCTCCGTGAGCGGTCGTTTTGTTCGAGCGACATCCGGTCTTTGGGACGATGTCTCGCCGCGCGCTTTTTTCTATACTGAAGTCCCCGGGCGAACGCTTCTTGGCAGCGAGAAGCCCAGCCCGGGGCAAACCTTTGGCGCCGAGCGCACACATCGTTCCCATGGAGGCACTGCATGAAAACCTGGAAACCGGATGCCAGCTTCTATCCCTCTCCACAGATGGCCATGGAGGCGCCGCGCGAAACGCTCGCGTACGTAGCCGTCATCAACGTGACCGACGACAACGCCCCCGACGGTCTGGCGGTCATGGACGTTGATCCCGCATCGGCAACCTACGGTACGATCATCGGCTGGACCAAGATGCTCCACAGCGGTGATGAGTTGCATCATTTTGGCTGGAATGCCTGCAGCGCCGCACTTTGTCCCTGGGCGCCCCATCCACATGTGGAACGACGCTATCTCATCCTGCCCGGCATTCGCTCATCCCGCATCTATGTGGTCGACACCCAGCCCGATCCCCAATATCCTCACGTGGTCAAGGTGATTGAACCGGAAGAGATTGCACGCAAAACCGGCTACAGCCGCCCGCACACGATCCACTGCGGACCGGACGACATCTACGTCAGCGCACTGGGTGCGCCCGACGGCGATGGCCCCGGCGGCATTTTCACCATGGATCACAATTCCTTTGCGGTAAAGGGACCCTGGGAGAAGAGCCGTGGCGACCAACAACTCGCCTACGACTTCTGGTGGCACTTAACCCAGGATACGATGATCACCAGCGAGTGGGGCACGCCCAACATGATCGAAGCAGGTCTGGACCCCGGCCTGCTGACCACAAGCAAATACGGCCATCGCCTGCACGTCTGGGATCTGCGCAAGCGCCGCCATCTCCAGACCCTGGATCTGGGCCAGGAACATCAGATGACCTTGACGCTCCGCCCGGCCCACGACCCCAATCAGACGTATGGTTTCGTCGGCGTCGTCACCAGCCTCAAGGATCTCTCCGCCTCCGTGTGGCTCTGGCACCGGGAAAACGGGCGCTATGCGGTCCGCAAGGTGATCGAGGTGCCGGCCGAACCGGCCGAACCGGCCATGCTGCCGCCAATCTTGCAGGGCTTCGGCGCGGTTCCGCCACTCATCACCGACATCAATCTCTCGCTGGACGATCGCTATCTCTACGTCTCCTGCTGGGGGACGGGGGAGATGCGCCAATATGACGTGACGGATCCTTTCAATCCCGAACTGACCGGCTCGGTTCATCTGGGCGGGATTGTGCGCCATGCCGCCCACCCCAAGCGCGGTCCGTTGAACGGGGGCCCCCAGATGGTGGAGGTGAGCCGTGACGGGCGTCGAGTTTACTTTACCAACTCCCTCTATGCATCGTGGGACGCCCAATTCTACCCCGAAGGCATCCGCGGCTGGGCCGCCAAGCTAAATATCGATGAAGATGGCGGCATGGCAATTGATCCCGACTTTCTGGTCGAATTCGATGACGAACGACCTCACCAGATTCGACTGCAGGGCGGAGATGCATCCTCCGATTCGTACTGCTATCCCAACGAAACTCGGACGCAGGTCGCCGTGCCTGCGTAAGCTGCAGACATGAACGAGATGGATTCCTTGACCGTTCTATGGCCGTGGTTAACGCTCGGCTTCCTGGGCGCCTACCACGGTTTGAATCCGGCCATGGGCTGGCTCTTTGCCGTGGCACTGGGCATGCAGGAACGGAGCCGCACCGCGGTCTTGCGGGCATTTCCGCCCATCGCCCTGGGGCATGCACTTTCGATTGCCTTGATCGTTGTCCTGGTCATTGGGGCGCAAGGGCGGATCGACGGGCAGATCGTGGGGCTCCTGGGCGGCGCCATCCTGCTGGCATTCGGCCTCTATCGTCTCATTGCGCGTACGACTCATCCACGCTGGGTCGGCATGCGCGTCGGTTTTCGGGATCTAACGGCCTGGTCTTTTCTCATGGCCACGGCCCATGGCGCAGGCCTCATGCTGCTGCCTGTCCTGCTGGGCGAGCATACCGTCATGGCGATGAGCGACCATGCGTCCCACCTGCCGATCGCGGCCGGCCTGCCCGTCGCCGGCCACGCGGCGCTTGTCGTCGGGATTCATACCGGGGCCATGTTTGCCGTCATGGGACTCCTAGCGCTCTTCGTCTATGAGAAGGTTGGGCTGCATCTCCTACGCCGCTATTGGTTGAATCTCGATCAAATCTGGACCGCCGTAATACTGATCACAGGCGGCGTGACCTTGGCACTCTATGCATTCTAGACAGTTGGGGGCTGGCTGGATCGTCACGAGGCTGCAAGTAGCGGAGCTTCTGAGCGACATAAGGCCCCACTCGGATCGGCGTTTTGTCGTAGAGCGGGCGCGTCAAATGGCCGATGCGCAGTAGCGCCGATTCGGCTAAGCTGTCTGTACCGAATGACCAACACGACATCGATGGGTGCAGCCAAAATCCAAGACAGCGTGCGTATCTCCCGCATGGGCAATCGAGTTCATCGATAATTTGCCCACCGCTACTGTCTATACCGTCCTCCCGGAGCACACACTGTTCATGGAAACCCGGAAACGCCAAAACTCGCATGCGCCCGGAAGGGTAGACTTCCGCATCCCTTCCGGGCGGACAAAATATGCCTCCCAGCGGGTTTCCCGCCGGGCCCTCTTGCAGGGCATGGGAGCAATGGGGGCCGGTTTGGCACTTGGCGCCTGCGCCGGGTCACCGATGCCCCGGGGCGCCGGTCCCCATGGAAGCCATGCGGCCCAATTGGTCTACCAGGATTGGCGGACCGAGTGGTTTCCGGGCATGGCCCAGCAGATGTTGGAGCAGTTTCACGCCGCGAACCCGAACATTCGCGTATTCTACACGCCCGATCCGGACAATTTTGCCGAGGCGATGATGGCCGATTTTCAGGCCGGTACGCCGCCGGACGTCATGGCAGGCTGCTGCGATGTCCTGCCGGTTTGGGCGCAGCGAGGCTATTTGCTCGATCTCCGGCCCTATGTCGAAGCCGATCTTGATCAGGCAACGGTGACGGACTGGTCTGACGCTCAGTACAAAGCTTTCTTCGGCGCAGACGGCGGACTCTATGCACTGCCGAAATATCACGGCGCGCTGGCGCTCTATTACAACAAAGACATATTCGATCGGAAACGCGTAGATTATCCGGATGGCTCCTGGAACCACACCGACTATCACGAAGCCATGCAGCGGGTCACGGCGGGCATCTATACCCACCGGGAGCCAGGCCTGTGGGGCAGCATGGCCGACATCGCCTGGGAACGCATCCAGGTTCACGTCAACGGCTGGGGCGGTCATTTCGTCGATCCGGCCGATTCGACGCGCAGCCTCATCGGGGAGCAACCGTCTCTCGACGCCATGGAGTGGCTGCGCAGCCGCATGTGGGACGATCGGCTGATGGCAAGCTTTCTGGATGTCCAGAATCTGGAAACGCGCCATGCTTTTATCCAACAGAAGCTGGCCATGGTAGAAGACGGATCCTGGGCGCTGAAAGATATCCTGGAACGGACCGATTTTCGCATCGGGGTCGCCCCCTTTCCCAGCGGCCCCGTGCGCCGGGTCACGCTGGCGACCACCGACGGTTTCGCCATCTATGCGGGCACCAAGCATCCGGATGCGGCCTGGGCGCTGCTGAAGTTCCTGGTGAGTCCGACATATGGCCGCGCCATGGCCCGCACCCATCTGTTGCAGCCGGCACGCATTTCACTGGTTGAGGAATGGGTCGATTACATTCAGAAACTCTATCCGGCCAAAGCCCGGAACGTGGACATTGCCGCTTTCGCAGATGGCCACATTCAGGGCTATTCCGTGACCGCGGAGATCTTTGCGCAGATGGCGCCCGCTCGTGCGCTGATTCAAAACGGTTGGGAACAAATTTTCACATTGGGTCGCATGCCCGTCAGCGCCATGCAAGACATTTCGCTGCAGGTCGAGGCGGCCCAATCTGCCCAGGGATAGCCGAATCTACCCATGCGTTCAGGGAACATGCTGCGACCCCAGATCGACTGGCGAAAATTTTACAGCCGGCTGCTCGCCGCGGCCATGATTCTTACGTTGGCGGCCTTGACGGTTGCGGCCGTCTACATTTTCATGGCCTATCGCACCACGGCCCAGGATCTGATCATTGAGCGGGACCGCCAGTTGACCTATCTGTCGGCGGCGAGGCTCCGCGACGAGTTCTCCAAATTTACCGACGAGCTGAGCAATGTCGCGCGCACCCAGCCACTCTATGGCGGCAACCTAGAGGACCAGCGGCGCGGCCTGGAAGAAGCGCAGAACCGCCTGGTCGTTTTTGACGGCGGCGTGTTGCTCCTGGACAACTTCGGGCGCGTGCGTTTCACCCAACCGCTACGTCCCGATCTCATCGACCAGGACTGGTCGAATCAAGATTTCTTCCGCGGCTTGCTGAACCCGTCGAGCACCATTCTCTCGGACATTGTGGAAGATCCGGTTGATGGTTCGTTGGCGGTGGTCATGAGCGTGCCGATCACGGGTGAGAGCGGGGAGTTGGTCGGCGTGCTGGCCGGTGTCTTCAAATTGGGCGCCAACACGACCAGTTCTTTCTACGCCAGCGTCGTGCGCCTGCGCCTGGGGCAGAGCGGCACAACCTATCTCGTCGATGGCAACGGCCGCGTTCTCTACGACTCTGACGCCAATCCGGTCGGGCGCCCCATTGACATTCCCGGTCTGCCGCCAAGTGCGCTGCAGGGAGACGTCGGTGCGCTTCGCACGCGCGATGCCGCCGGCAATGATGTAGTCGCGGCTTATTCGCCCGTACCCGGGACCAACTGGACCCTGATCACCGAGGATGACTGGGGGCTTCTCTTTGGTCCGGTTCAGCAATACGGACGCTTCCTTCTCCTCGTTTTAGGGCTGGGTATGTCCCTGCCGGCCCTGGGCGTGGCCATGCTGGTTCGTCTCCAACATCTCACGGTTCTGGAACGCGAACATCGTGCCCAGGAGATGCGTGTCGCATCGCTCATTCAGGAGATGCTGGTGCCGGATCAATTGCCACTGCTGCCGGGGTGGGATCTGGCCGCCCACTACCAGCCCGGGCCCGAGGGTGGGCGCGATTTTTTCGATATTGGCTTTCGGCCTGACGGCCGGCTCGTGCTGGCCGTGGCGGAAATTCCGGACCGGGGCATCCAGGCCGCGCATGTGATCAGCGCCACGCGGGCCGTCCTACGCGGCACCGCCCAGCGCAGCATGCCCCCCCATGAAGCGTTGGCCTGCACCAACGAATTGCTCTGTCCGGACACAACGGCCGACACGGTGGTTGACTGCGCATACGGTGTACTTGAACCGGCATCGGGTCGATTCGTCTTTGGCTTGGCAGGCCGTCTGGCCGCCTATCACTGGGACGGCACCCGGTTGGCCGAGTTCAACGGCACTGCTGCGCCGCTGGGAACCACACTGACTACGGTCTACACGGACACGGCGATTGACCTCTGCCATCAGAGCGTGGCGGTGATGTGCAGCGACGGTCTCATGGACGCGCACGGCGCACAAGGAAAGAAGGGTGCGGCGATCGATTTTGGTCCGATATTGGGGCAGCAAAACGCGGACGCGCGCAGAATCCTGGGCGATCTGCGCAAAGCGCTGACCGACGCCAGGGAAGGCAGCAGATTGCCCAATGATGACGTATCGATCATCGTGCTGAAACGGGCGCCCGTCGCGACAGAGGACACTCCCGCCATGCAAGACCAGAGCGAAAGCACCCGACATGATTCGCCTCGATGAGTCCACACACACGCTCGAACGGCTGCTGGAACGGCTCAGCCGCATCATCACGCGCGTCGTTCTCATCCTGGCCATCCTCAGCTGCGTAATTGCCCCGATTCTGGCCATCAGCTGGCGCGACACGCCCTTTCCGGGCTTCTTTGTCGAACCGACGCTGGTTGTGGCCAACACCAACAGCGAAGGTTGGACGGGCCAGGCCGCGGGCATCGATCACCCGCAACGCGTCGTGCGCGTCGGCGGCGTCGCCGTCGATACAGTCGTGGAATATGAAGCGGTTCTTGCCGCTCGTTCCATCGGCGATGAAGTGACGATCTTCACCCAGCGCCTCAACGGCGAGGAACGGCTCTATCCGGACGTTGGCCTGATCGCGTTTCCTCTGCTGGATTTCATCACCCACTTCTGGCTCTCCTTCTTCATCGGCCTAGCCTATCTAGCCATCGGCGTCTGGATCTATCGCCTGCGCGGCACCGAACGGTCCGGGCGCGCCTTTGCCTATTTCTGCCTCAATGCCACCATGGCCTGCGTCTACATGTTCGATCTCTTCACCACGCACGTGGCGGTGATTCTGTGGACGCTCGCCCTGGCCCAGGCCGGCGGCGCTCTCTTTAGCCTGCCCATGCGTTTCCCGGTCCTCTGGCAGCCCGTCGAGCGCCGGCCCTGGTTACTGGCCGTACCCTATTTGGTGGGCCTGGCCCTAAGCCTCTGGTCTATCGCTGCGCTGAAGAGCCCATCCCCGTGGTCCTACATTCGCACGTGGAACGCAATCTTCCTCTTCACGGCCGCGGGTCTTTTTGCCTTTGTGGGGATCATGTTCTATCGCAGCCGCGCGGGGATTTCACCCCTGGTACAGCGCCAGGCCCGGGTAGTTCTGTTGGGGTGTTTGCTGGCATTCACGCCCCTCGTCATCTGGTACATGGGACCGGTCATCGGTCACCCCTTCGAATTTCGGCCTCTCTTCATCCTGCCGAGTCTGCTCTTTTTTCCCCTGAGCGTCGCGATTGCGATTTTGCGCTATCGCCTCCTGCAAATCGACGAAATCGCAAACCGCACCCTGTTTTACGGTCTGGTAACCGCAGTTCTGGCGGGCGTCTTTACCGTGACCACGGGCCTGCTGCAGAAACTGTTCATCTTCATGACCGGCACGAGGAGCGATGCGGCCATCGTCATCACGACCTTGGTCATCGTCGCCGTCTTCACACCCATCCGCGCCCGCATCGATAAATTCGTGAAAGAAAGCCTGAACGCGCCCGCAGAGAAGACGAAACAGCTGCGCAGCTTCGGCGATCAAGTCCGATTCTTTCTAGAAATGAGCGATCCGGCCCTCATTACCCGGCGCTTGATGAGCGAGGCGCTTGAGGCCGTGGGCGCGGAGTCAGGCGCAGTCAGCCTGCTGCATGACGGTGATCTGCAGACGGTACACACCTTCGGACCCTGGCGCGGCCGGGCGTTGGCGTGTCTACCCCTGAGTCACGAAGGGCAACAATACGGGCTCCTCTGGTTCGGGCCACGCACGGACGGTGCAGCCTATGAAGCCGAGGATTTCGTATCCTTGCAGCAGGTTGCCACCGACGTCGCGCAGGCGATCCACCGGCAATATGCGACCGAACGGCCGCATCCGCTTCTGCGCTCATAACCGAAGCAGCGCGTGGGCCCGCCTCATTCAGCCAGGAGACGCGTCAATTCCCCGTCAACGCTTGGCGGTAGCGGTGACGCATCGTGCTCTTCCATCAGGGCAATCGTCCGCTCGCGCAGGCGGGTGGTGACATCCTTGGCGCCGGCCTCCCGCCAGGGATCCAAGCGCCGGCGGTCGAAGAGCCGGGGCACCCAGAGATTACGCCAGTGAGTCAGGGTATGGTCGTGGGTCATGAACTGACCGCCCGGCCCCACCTGATCGATCACGTCCACGGCCAGGGCCCCATCGTCCAGCCGCACGCCCCGGGTGAAGTGGCGGGTCTGGGCAATGATCTCGTCGGTCAGGACCATGAGTTCGGGCGAGGCGCCCAGCCCGCTTTCGATATAGCCGACGTCGTGGTTGAGGTTCGTGCCGGCAAGAAGTGCGATTAGCACCGAGAACTGGGCATCGGCCGCGGCCTGGCCGTCGACCAGCTTGCTGTCCGTATGGCCGGCATAGCCCCAGACCGGCAATCCATAGAAGCGTCCCATGGCCGCGGCCAGCAGGCGCGCGTGCTGAAATTCGGGCGCGCCGTAGACGCTGACCATCTCCTGCATGTCGAGATGATGGACGCCGTGGCCGTAAAGAAAGGGCGCGCCTGCCTGCCGGAGCTGGTGCATGACCAGGCCGCTCAGCATCTCGGCATTGCCCAGCACGGCTGCGCCTGCCACGGTCACCGGCGCGGTGCCGCCCATCATGGGCGCGGGGGAGTGGACCACGGGAATGGCGTGCTCTGCGCAGAAGAGCAGCTTTTCAGTCGCTTCCACGCTGTGCTGGAGGGGCGTGGTCGGTTCCGAATAAAGGAGCAGGGTCGGGTATTGGCGCAGCTTCTCATCGCCGCCGGCCGCGGCCGCAGCCATGGCCCGGATCACTTCCATGTCTGCCCGGTTGGCGCAAACGAAGACAATGGGCTTGGTCGTGTTGCGCAGCATGAGGGCGAACTGATGGCGGAAGTAGGTCTGAACCGGCACGTCCCGGGGGATGCCCACGGACATGACAAAGCCGATCTCGGGCAGGGCGTCGCAGACGCGGATGCAGGCGGCCACATCCGCGCGCTGGTAGTCGCGGTGCTCGCCCGTGCGCGGGTCGAGGTAGTGGAGCGTATCGGAGCCCGGGCCGAAGTAGACGCCTTCCCCGTCCAGGCGGATAGCGACCTGCTCCGTGCCCCGCGTGTACAGGTTGAAGGCTGGCGGCGCGGCGGTCAGGGCCCACTCCACCAGCGAAGGCGCCAACTTGACCAGGTCGCCGTCGACCTGCGCGCCGGCCTGGCGCAGGAGCGCGAGCCCGGCTTCGCTGTAGACGCGCACGCCCGTCTGCCGCAACACCTGGAGCGACGCCTCGTGGATGCGCAGACAATCGGCCCGGCTGAGTAGGGTCAGTTGGGGCCGGATATGGGGCAGGTCGATATCCGGCAGGGCCTGAAGACGCCGGGCGCGGCGGGTGCGCCGCGCGACCGCCCGGTCGGGGTCGTGGGTCATGGGGATTTCTCCTTTCGAGGTGATGGAAAAGCGGTACGCAGAGAGCCAAAGAGAGAGCCGCAGAGAGAGCCGCGGAGAGAACCGCGGAGGGGAGGCTACGTGCCGCAGCGCGGGATCTGAATCGTCAGGAGCATTTTACCATACATTCAAGCGGGCGGATTGGCGTGAAGGATATTCCATGGAACTTCGATTATCATCAGTGTCGGACGGTAAGCGGAATCGTAGAAACCATGGTGGACTGCCAATGGCGAGAATCGTATGCATCACGAGCGGACTTTCGGGCATCCTGCACGCCAGCTACGAAGTCGCCCACCGCCTGGAGCGCGCCGGACATGAAGTCGTCTGCGCTTCCTGGGCGGATGTCGGGAAGCAATATGCTGCCCAAGGAATCGAATACGCGGCGATCGAGCCCATCAATTTCCGCACGACAATTGAGCCGCCGGCAATCCGAGGACGGTTCCGCAGCCTCAAGCGTCTGCGCGCCAATCTGATGAATGGCCGAGCGCGGCGCGAGCAGGCGGGCCAGTCCCTGAACGCCAGGGGCATAGAGGCTGCACTGGAGGAACTTCGTCCCGATCTGCTCCTGATCGATCTGGAACTCCATGATTATATCTTGACGGCCGTTGCGAAGGGGATACCGACGGTGCTGCTCAGCCAGTGGTTTTCCATCTGGGAGCGGCCCAATTTGCCGCCGATTCACCATACGACGCTTCCCGGCGTTGGCTGGCAGGGGCATCGTATCGGGATCAAGCTTGCGTGGCTCAAGATTCATCTGCAGATGCTTCTCACCGCGCGGAAAGCTGCGTGGCGCACCGGAGGAACCGACCGGCGCTCCACCCTCTATCGGTATGCACGACAGATCGGCTTCCCGCCTCGAGAACTCTCCGCCATCTATCAATTTCCGCCCCCGCTCGTCTACCGCACACTCCCGGTCATCGCCCTGACCGCTTGGGCGCTGGAATTTCCCCATTCACCGCGACCGAATCTGTATTATGCGGGCCCGATGGTGTGCGCCAGGCGTCAAGACATCGCAACCCCGCCCGACGTGGAAGCTAAGCTCAGAAAACTCATTCGGTTGCGCCAGGCAAGTGGAGGAAAGCTCATCTACTGCTCGATCAGCACGATGGGTGAGGCCGATCTGCAGTTCGTCCAACGAATCGTCGCTGCGGTGGCTCACGTCCCCAATTGGATATTGATTCTAGGGCTCGGACGATCCCTGGACAGGGATGCGCTCAAGAATGTGCCCGGCAATGTCCATCTATTTGACTGGGTTCCGCAACTGCAGCTACTCGAGCAGGCCGACTGTTCCATCAACCACGGCGGCATTCATACGATCCACGAGTGTATTCAGTTTGGCGTGCCCATGCTCATCTATTCCGGCAAGAAATTCGACCAGAATGGCTGCGCGGCAAGGATGGCATACCATCAGCTGGCCATTATGGCGGACAGAGACAGTGACGACACGGAGATGATTCGCCGGCGCATCCGGACGATACTGGAAGATCCGTCGTACAAGGATCGTGTCGTAGAAATGCGGAGAAGGCTGCAAAGCGATGAGGGCAAGCTGGCCGAAATCATGGCCCGGTTTCTTGCCAGTGCGCAACAGGGATAACGAATCCATTGGCGCGAAAGATCGAACCTTGCAGCACCCAAGGTCCAGTGAGCACGCCCTCGTGCGAACGGGTCGACCGGACGCCTTGCCCGGATCACCTACGCCGAGTGAGCGAGTCTCTTGCTGCACGCGCCGGCGATCATCTCGCCAACGCCCATGTAGACCTGAAACGCCCCATAGAGCCCCAGAAGCCAGAGCGCCAGCCACCGCCACCGCCTGGCATGGGGATCGGCCAGGCGCGCCCGACCGGGTCCGTGGCGCCGGTAGATGACGACGAGGGCAAACAAAAGGGGTTGGGCGGACTTCCCGGAAGACTTCCCGGAAGGGGGCACGCACGCAACTTCCCGGAAGAGGTCGTGCGATCTCGGATGACAGAAAGCGTTCTGACCTCTTCCGGGAAGTGATACGCCCCCAGCGAGAATTACCCCCTCACTGAACCATGTCCTTGCCAGCCTTGCTGCAATCCCATACAATGCAGCGACAAGCATAACTACATAGCCGGGAGAACCCTGCCCATGCCTCAAGTCGGCATCCGCAAATTGAAAAATGAGACCCTGGAAATCCTGCGTGCGGTGCGGGAGGAGAAGGCCGAGTACGTGGTCACCCAACGCGGGACGTCGATGGCCGTCATTTTGGCGCTGGATGTCGAGTTGTCCCGGAACTGACGGCGCGCATTGAAGCAGAGGCGCAACGACGTGGGCTTGCGGTCAAGGCGTTCCTGGCGCAATTGGTGGATGAGTCGTACGCTACTGCTGGACGCCGATCCTCGGGCTTGGTGACCAATCCGCGTCGCTCGGAACAGAGTGTTGCCTGTGCCAGATGGCTGCAGTCGATGCTCGCCGCCGGCGTAACCGTCTGCGTCCCCGAGATCGCCGATCACGAAGTGCGCCGGGAGTTGCTACGCATCGACATGGAGACATTCTGACCGTCCATGAAATTTCACTACATCTCATTCCTGCACTGTTGCCTCCGACCGGACTCATAGACCATGCGCACCTTTCTCTTTGGCCTGGGCGTGGTCGTCAGTGCGCTCACGCTGGGC
>CAYZLP010000015.1:0-2046 GCA_964478635.1 uncultured Caldilineaceae bacterium | reverse complement strand
CGCACCAATTCCCGCCGCCGGATCGATCCGAACAAGGACACCCAGTTCAGCGACGCCTGGATTGTCCTGGCCATCATCCTGACCATCATCGCGCTGGCGCTGGACAGCAATTATCTCACCACGGCGGCCGTGCTCTTGCTGGTGATCGCAACGGTAACCTGGCTCTGGGCCCGGGTCAGCCTCCGGGGCGTGACCTATGAACGCAGCTTCAGCGAGGTGCGCGCGTTCCGGGGCGAGACCATCGAACTGGCCCTGACGACCCGCAACCGCAAGCCGGTCCCCCTGACCTGGCTCAACATTCGAGACACATTTCCCCAAGAGCTGCCCGTGGCCGAGAAGGATCTGGTGGCGAATCCCACGACCAATCTGGCCGACTTCACAACCTTCTGGATGCCGGGCCCCTACCAGCACATTACGCGCCGTTACGAGGTCAATTGCGTGGAGCGAGGCTTCCACACCTACGGCCCGGCCACAGCGGAGACGGGGGACGGCTTCGGCTTTTTCAACCGGCGCATGCTCTTGCCCGAAACCCAGCGCCTCATCGTCTATCCCCACCTGTACACCGTGGCCGATTTGCGCCTGCCTACCAAGAACCCCTTCGGCGAAGCCAAGGGTACGGGCCGCCTCTTCGAAGATCCCCTGCGCACGGTGGGGATCCGCGAGTGGCGCGAAACGGACAGCCCCCGCCGGGTGCACTGGAAGGCCACGGCCCGTCAGCAGACCATGCTGAGCCGGGTCTATGAGCCCAGTGAAGAGCAACAGGTCATGATCTTTCTCAACGTGGCCACCTTGGAGCGCCACTGGCACGGCTATCTGCCCGAGCTGCAGGAACGAACCATCAGTGTGGCGGGCAGCCTGGCCGCGCTGGCCAGCGAACTGCGCCTACCCGTTGGCCTCATTGCCAACGGCGCGCTGCCGGGCAGCGATCAGCCCATCCGCCAACTGCCCGGCCGGGGACCCAACCAGCTTGTCCGCGTCCTGGAACTGCTGGCCGCGGTGACGCCCTTCGCCACCAATCCCATCGAAACCATGCTGTTACACGAAGCGCCCAAGATGCCCTGGGGCGCGACGCTGGTCATCGTCACGGCCATCGCCCATGACGACCTGCTGGCGACCATCGCCGACCTGGCCCACGCCGGCCGCAAAGTTGTCCTCTTTACTCTGGCCAAGCAACCACCGGAACGCCTGCTGCCCGGCGTCATGATCTACCATCTGCCCCACCTGATCGACGATCTCGTGGCGCCTGTTCTCGTGCAAGAGGGGTAGAAATCATGTCGAGCTGGAAGAATTGCGCACGATGGGGCGTTGGTGACAGTCACTGGCATACGCAGACCCCGTCGACCGCGAATCGTTTTGCCAGTGACTGTCACCAACGCGTAGCCGCAGCGGAGGCATGGCCATGCTGCTGACCAACCGCCGCCATCGCTTGCTGTTCGGCGCGCTGGCGGGCATGGAACTGAGCTGGATTCTGCCTTTCGCCCTCCTCTTCGTCTTCTTCTGGGTCAACCAGGCCGATCCGGAAACGGCGGCAGCGCTGGGCACCACCGCAACCAATGCCGCGCTTCTCGCCCTGGTCACCACGCCCGCGCCGATTCTGCTCTTCTTCTTCTGGATCATCATGTTGGCCTACATGCTGGCCGCCGACATGCTCAACCGCAGCCTCATCGATTCACCGGGGCGCGAGCTGATCCTGGTCGGGCTTGTGCTCGGCACGTCAATTCTCAGTACGCGGCTGCTGCTCTATCCGACCGCAGCGCCGGCAGACTTCGGCTGGTTCGGCAATTTCTTCGACGCACTCTTCAACTTCCACCGGGGGCGCCGGCCGGAACTCGCGCTGCTGCTGCTCAACCTGCTGCTCTGGTTTCGGGTTGCGTCCCTGACCGGGCGGGAACTCTCCTTCTTCCGCGTGGGCTTGAGTTTTCGCCTGGGGCTGCTCTTGGCGATCCTGGGGTCCGGATTGCTCAACTATTTCGTGCCGGCCTCCCGGCCGAATGGTACCATTTATCTGTTCTCGTTTTTCGCTTTCGGCCTGACGGCTGTGGCCCT
>CAYZLP010000014.1:9178-18118 GCA_964478635.1 uncultured Caldilineaceae bacterium | reverse complement strand
ACGCGAAAGGCGTCCCGGCTGTCCCTCTCCACCCGGTGGAGAGGGACGTTTTCCTCAAGAAAATCCCGGCGGAAATGAGCCGACAGTTTTTGCCAGCGGTAGAGTGGCGAATCCCTCTCCATGCAAATGGAGAGGGACAGCTTTGGCGCCTGACGCGCCAAAGCAGGGTGAGGCGTCCCGTCGCCGCCTACAAATTCGCCACATCCTCCTCCGCCTGCTCGGTCGCCTCTCCCGGAATCACCAACTCCTGCCCGATCTGGAGGAAATCGCTCTCGCTCAAGCCGTTGGCGGCGGCTAACTCTTCCCACGTGAGACCGTAGCGGGCGGCGATGCCGAAGAGCGTGTCCCCTTCTACCACAGTGTACGTCGCGTCGGCGGGCGTTGTCGTGCGCGGCGGCGTCACACGCTCCGTAGCGGTGTCATCTTCGTCCGGCGTAACGGCTGCGCCCGGAGTCGCCGCCCCATCCGCAGCACTATTCTCGTCTGCGGCTGCACCCGGAATGATCAACACCTGCCCAATCTGAATGATCGACTCCTCGGTCAGATCATTGGCTGCGGCGATCTCGGTCCAGGCCACGCCGAAGCGCAGGCCGATGGTGCTGAGCGTGTCGCCCGACTGGACAGTGTACCGCCCATTGCTTGCCGACGTCGCGGCGGCAGCCGGCGCGGCGCTTGGCGCGTCGCTGACCGGAGTCTCGTTACTGTCCGCCTCGGTGCCGGTGGTAACGAGGTTTTCAAAACCGGCCGGCGGCGTCGGAACGCTCTCCAACTGTACGCAGTCGGTTGAGCCGCTGTCGTTAAAGCTCTGGCCGGGGATCGGTAAAAACTCCCATTCGTAGCTAGTGGGGTTGAGCGTCATCTTGAGTACGCCGTGGGTTTCGCTGTTGCGTGCTTCGCTGTTGGGTTGAATGAAGAAGAAATCGCGCGTCGGTGCACCCCCGGTGCCGACGACGAACTGGCGGATGCCCCGATCGTATTCCAATTCACCGGCCGGGTTCTGAGGGGCGAAGCGCTCGTAATCGTGATCGTGCCCCACCAGCACGACGTCCGCGCCGTAGTCATACAGCGCCTGGAAGATGCCGTGACCCGAAGTGCGTGCAAAGTAGCGTCCCGAGGTGAAGCGGGGGCGATGCCAGAAGGCCAGGGTGCAGGCTGTCTGGTTGGCCGCCAGGTCGGCTCGCAGCCACTGCTCTTGTTCGGAACCGGCGTCGGTATTGATTTCGCTGTTGAGGGCTACGATGTGCCACTCGCCTACGTCAAAGGAATAGTAGCCCTTGCAGTTCTCCCGGCAGCCCGGTTCCAAGGGCGTGGCCACGTCGCCCCAGTAGGCCCAGTAGCCGGCCTGTCCCTGGTCACCATATTCGTGGTTGCCCGGCACCGGTTTCGTACGTTCTTTGTGGCGACCCCAGGAAGGACCGTAGCAGTCGTTGTATTCCTGCAGCGAGCCGATTTCGTAGGCATTGTCGCCCAGGGCCAGGATCGTGCCGTCGATCTCGTCCATGAGGTAGGCGGTTAGAAAATCTTCCTCATTTGTGCAATTGGAGATATCGCCTGCAGCCAGGATGATCGGCGAGTCGGTGGGGGCGCCATTCTGTTCGACCGGCGCGGCGCGGAGCGTTGCCTGGCCTGCGCTTGCCAACATGCCCAAAATCGAAACCAGCACGCCTAATACGACCAAACGCATCGTTCGTCTCACTTCTTCCTCCCTTGTCGACGCCTCGTGTGGAGCTGTGCGCTATTGTACTACACAATTCGCCGGGAATCATGTCGAATTCTGCCGGTAAGGCGCGTCTATTGCGAGACGATCTTTGGAGGCCGCCGGTTCCATCAGGCGGCAGGGGTAGCCTGGTAAGGCTTCACGGCAATCACCATGGAGCGCAGGAGCAGCCCTTCGTCGATGCCCGTAAGCGTCATCTCTTCCGCGGCACGTTCCTCTTCAAAATAGGCGTCGCCCTCTTCAGCCCGTAGTTCGGGCTCGATCTCGCTCATCGCGCGCAGGAAGGCAACGGACGTCGCCCGAAATTCGGCCGTCATATCCCGGCATTCGATGATCTCAAAGCCCGCCTGGCGCGCCAGCACACCCGGAACTGCAGGGGCCGTCACGTAGGTAGGACCCAACTCAGCGGCCCGGTCGCGCGCCGCCGGGGAGAGGCCGTCCGGCGTGTGAATGACGTAGCCTGCCATGCGACCGCCCGGTTTTAATACTCGGAAGCATTCTCTCAGCACGGAGAGTTTATCGACCATTCATCAGAAGGAGTCGGCATGGACCACGGCCTCAACCGATCCCTGGCGCAGGGGCGTCGCACGGCCATCTGCGACTACCGCCGCGCAGGTTCGTCCCGGACTTGTGGGCCGCATCTTGGTCAGCGCGGCGTGCATGGCGTCGAAAGGAATGTCAAGGGCAACCAGGTGACAGCCGCTGGCTCGGGCGATGTGGATACCCGGCCATCCCCGGCCGGCGCCCATATCCAGGAGCAGCTCATGGGGCTGGAGCGCCAAGGTGTCTGTAAGTTCCTGCGCTTGGGCCAGGGTCGTGTAGCCGTGCAGACCGACGGCATGGCCCAATGCCATCTCTTCCAGCCGACACGCGGCCCGGGAAATGCGTTCGGAATACTTGTGCTCAAAACGCGCCTCATGATCCTCGGTATTGGGGTCCAAAGCCATCCGCATCGCCTCCTGACTTGACGTGAGTAGTGGGGAGCGTCTTCTGCACGCTATCATAACCTCGAACCGAAATCAAATGCCGATTTGGACTTTGGACTTCGGACTTTGAACTCTGGACCTTGGACTAACCCCCAACGCCGCCGAACGAAACGCGGACTATTCGGATGCGGCGGAACCATGATGGGTATCGCTGCCGATTATCCATCGTGCTCCGCCGCATCCGAACAACCCGCGGTCCGAAACAAGCCATCATTGCATTTTTCTGTTTGCCATTATTGCATGCTATCGTCTCAATATCGTCGCAGATCGAGACCTTCAGCGTATCAAGGAGTCTGACTTTGTCCATGAATCGTGATGCAAGCGGGCCGGGCCGCTACGTTCCCGGCATACCGCCCTATACTGGCCGGGGGGGCCCCCTGCGGGCGCGCTTGCGTGAACCCGAGATCCTGTTGCTGCCCTGTCCCTACGATGCGATCTCGGCCCGCCTCGCGGTGGAAGCGGGTTTTGAGGCCCTATTCGTTGGCGGCTATGCCCTGGCGGCCGCCCGTTTTGCCTTTCCCGATGTGGGGCTCGTTTCGCCTACGGAGATGCTGGAGGCGGCCCGGGCCATCATCGGCGCGGCCGGCGTACCGGTCATCGTCGACGGGGACACGGGCTACGGCGGCGTGGCCAACGTCAAGCGCACCGTCCACGGCCTGGCCCAGGCCGGCGCGGCCGGCGTGATGATCGAGGACCAGGTGTGGCCCAAGCGGTGCGGTCACCTGGCCGGTAAACAGGTTGTGAACCGGCAGGAGGCGGTGACGCGCATCAAGGCTGCGGTTGAGGCGCGCGGTGAAACCGGTGACCGCATTCTGATCATGGCCCGTACCGACGCCCGGGCCGTGCTCGGCCTGGAGGAAGCGCTCTGGCGTATGGAAGCCTTTGCCGACGCCGGGGCCGACATACTCTTCATGGAGGCGCCCCGAACCGAAGACGAAATGATGGCCTTCACTGGGTTGACGAAGCTACCCACGATGGCCAATATGCTGGAGGAAGGGGTCACGCCGGTCTTGCCGCCGGAACGCCTGCAGGCGCTCGGCTTTTCCATTGCCGCCTATCCGGTCACGCTGCTGGGCGCAGCCATGCATGCCGTGCGCGCGGCCCTGGCTTCGATCCGCCAGGGCAAGATTCATCCGGACCGGATAACGCACGGGGAGATTTTGGAGCTGACGGGTTATGACGCGGTCCGCGCGGCCGATGAGCGGTTGACGTAAAGGCGGCCGGCCGGATCAGCTTGGGAAATTGGCCTTGACATTCTGGGCGGCCAGGCGCACGGTCTCGTCGATGCGCTTCGCCCGCGTCGGCGCACGCTTGGCAGACTTGATCCACCAGAGGATACCCTTCTAGGTCGAATCGCTAAAGGCGGTGAAGTGTCGCGCTGCGTCGGGATTTGACATAAATAAATTCTCTATTCCAGTAGATGGCGTACGAACCACGCCGTCGCATCATCTTCCATTTCCGGGGTGACCGAATGGCCGGCCGGATAGATGCGGAGCTGCAGCATTTCCGGTTGGTCCGTATAGTGGGGCAGTAGTTCCCGGTACGTGTCCAGCGCGTAGAGCTTGGGCTGGTCGGCGTCGAAGTCGCAGTTCATGATGAGGAGGGCCCGCGGCGCGGCGGCCTTGAGTTGCGCCATGGGATCGAGCCCTGCAATGTACCGGGCATGTTGCTCCACCGGCGCGCCGATTTGGGCCAGGGCTGCGCCCCATGCAGGATTGGAGCAGGCGGTTTCATCCAGAATGTCCTGCCAGCGCCGGGCGAAGTTGGCCAAGCCGATCATGGGAACGGCTGCCTGCATTTGTCTCAAATGGGCAAAGATCAGATAGCTGGCATAGCCGCCCATTGACAGGCCCGTGACGCCGCAGCGTGAAACGTCGGCCCGCGGGTCATGGGCAAAGTGGGCGAGGAGCGTCTCCACATCAGTCTTGCAGCGTTCGATCACGTGGTAGAAGGTCACGCCGATATCCAGCCCGGTTTCCGGCGGGTAGAGTCCGCCCAGGGATGGTTCGGCGGCCCGCTGCTGGCGCTCGTCGTAGCGCTCGCCGTGGAGCCAGGGATCGAAGCTGACGACAAAGAACCCCGCACGGGCCAGCTTGTATCCCAGGCTCAGGCCATGTTCCTTTACGCCGCCATAGCCGCAGATGAAGAAGACGACCGACCGAGCCCGGGCGCCCGCCGGGGCGATGGTCAAGTAAGGAATTGCGGCCACGGTTCCGGTTATCAGTTCAAGCTGCATCGGCACATACCCTGTAATCATGACGATCCTGGATTACGGAATAGTATACCATCAACCCTTTACCGCGCCCGCCGAGAGACCGCTGATCAGATAGCGTTGGAAGACCAGGGCAATCAGGACCGGCGGTATCGCTGCGATGACGCCCCCTGCGGCCATCATGCCAAAGTCGATAGCATGGCGGCCCGTGAATTCGGCGATCGCCACCGGGATTGTCTTGGCCTGGGGACTGGACGTGAAGATCAGCGCGATCAGGAACTCTTCCCAGGCCAGCAGGAAGCAGAAGAGTGCGGTGGCCACGATACCCGGCAGAGACAGGGGCAGAATGATGCGCGTAAACGCGCCGAATTGGGTGCAGCCGTCAGTCATGGCCGCCTCCTCCAGGTCGCCGGGGATGCTTTGGAAAAAGCCGCGCATGATCCATACGGCGAAGGGCATGATCAGGGCGGAATAAATGATGATCAGCGCCAGAAGCGTATCGGTCAGACCGAGGTTGCCCATGGTCCGATAGAGTGGAATGACCAGAATGATGGGCGGCAGCATATAGGAAAGCAGCAAGATATAGATCAGCTGTTTGTGGCCGGCATTCTTCAGGCGGGCAAAAGAATAGGCGGCCAGGCTCCCAACCAGCACGCAAATCACCGTGACGGTCCCGGCAACGATCAGACTGTTGAAGAGGGAACGCCGGAAGACCGCGGCGGAGTCGGTCGTCGCATTGATGATCTGGCGGTAGCGCTCCAGCGTCGGTTCCTGTGGGATCCAGTGAACCGGCACGCTGAGCAACTCACTCTGTGAGGAGATGCTGGAGATCAGTAACCACGCTGGCGGCGCCAGGACCACAAACGCGACGAGAAGCGCGCTGCCATAGATGAGGATTTGATCGAGCAAGGTCCGTTTTTGCATGCTGGACTCGTTAGTATTCGGTCTCGCGATTGATGAGCCGGACGTAGACAAAGGCCATGAAAGCGATAAACAAGGTCATGAGATAGGCCAGGGCCGCACCGCGCCCCAGACGCAGGTAGGAGAAGGCCTCGAGATAAGTGAAAAAGGCGATCACCTTGGTTCCATCCGACGGGCCGCCGGAGGTCATAATGTAGATGATGTCAAAAACCTTGAACGCGTCCATGGTGCGGATAACGAGAATAATCGTCAGTGCCGGTCGCAGCAGCGGCAGCGTGATGTGCCATAGCTTGTACCAGCGATTGGCGCCGTCGACCACGGCCGCTTCGTACAGCGTGTCGGGAATCGTCTGCAGGGCCGCCAGGGTGATGAGCACCACCAGCGGCGTCACTTTCCAGATGTCGGCCACCATCACCATGTTCAGCGCCAGAAAGGGCTTGCTGAGCCATGTACGGTAGGAATCGATGATGCCAAGCTGCCAGAGCAGGCTGTTGAGCGCGCCGTAGTTGGCGTTGAGAATCCACTTCCACATGATGGCGTCTATGGTGATGGGAAGGGCCCAAGGAATAATGATGATGGCCCGCAGAAATGCCCGTCCGACAAAGCGCTGATTCAGCAGCAGCGCAATCGCGATGCCGAGTACCAGCTCAATTGCGATCGATGCCACCATGAAGTACAGCGTGCGCCCGACGGATGCCCAAAAGAGGTGATCCTGGAAAATGTCGATATAGTTGTCGAGGCCTACAAACGGTTGGCCAATGGCCGGTCGCTTGAGATCGATGGTGTGGAGACTCATCCAGAACGCGCGCACGATGGGCACGAGAATCAGCGCGAAAACCACCACAAACGACGGAAGGATAAGCAGCCAGGCGAAGATCTTCTGCCTTCTTGCATAAGGGATATGGAAACCGCTGTGCGGCTCGGCCAGACTGACAACGTCGCTTTGCTTGGTCATAACTGGGAGAGTCTGCAGGGCCATGAGACGGCAACCGTCTCATGGCCCGTCTGGTGTGGAAGTGGATCTATTCGAAGCGGGCTTTGGCTTCGAGTACGGCTGCTTCCGCATCGGCCAACGCCTGCTCCGCCGACTTCGTGCCGGTCAGGGCCGCCTGAACCTCACGCGCCAGGATTTCGGATGTCTCCGAATAGAAAGGCACGAGCGGCCGGTTGAAGAGGTGCTCGTACTGGGCTTTGGACACTTCGATGAAGTTTTGCTCCTGGGCGACTTCCGGCTGGGCTTCGGCCATCTCGGGATCGTCGAAGAGCGACTGCCAGATCGGCAAAGCATTCTGGGCGTAGCGTTTCTGGACGTCCTTGCTGGAGAGGTATTGGATGTAGTTCCATGCCTCTTCAGGATTTTCCGAATCCGCCATGACGGCCAGGCCCATACCGCCATTGATGGTGGCGCTGGGTACGGCCTCGCCGGGCATCAAGTCCACGATCGCCGCGCCGACGATCTGGGATTCGGCCGGGTCATTGGCGAGATTCAGCTGATAGGCCCAGTTGATCGAGAAGAGCGAAGAGCCTTGCGAGAAGGTGCGGCGGACTTCTTCATAGGTGGACTCCAGCGATGCAGGGTTGTAGAGGCCTTCGTTCATGCCGTCAACCATAAACTGCAGCGCAGCAAGGCCTTCGGGGCTGTTGAAGGCCGGCGTGTTGTCCTCGTTGAAGAATTTGCCGCCGAATGCCGAGAGATAGTAGGCATAGGCGATGGTCAGACCCTCATCTTGCTGGAAGTATTCGATAAAGGGATACTCAACCAGGCCCTGATCCTTGGCCGCCATGGCCATTTCCTTCAATTCGCTCCAACTTGTCGGCGGGGCATCATAACCGGCTTCTTGCAGCATATCCCGGTTGTAGTAAAGATAGAGCACATCGTTGAGCCAGGGCATGCCGTAATGCCGGCCCTGGTAGGTGACCGCTTCCAGGGCGCCCGGCCAGATATCGGCCTTCATCTCTTCCGAGATTCGATCGGTTACGTCCAAAATGAAGCCTGCGGCCGCGAATTCTGCCGGCCAGATGCAGTCCATGAGCACCACATCGTAGGTGCCGGCCTGGGAGGTTGCGGCGGTGACGATCTTGTCGTGCAGCGCCTCATAGGCAACGAAGTCCAGTTCGACGTTGACGCCCGGATTCTGCTCTTCGAATTCAGCAGTAATCGCCTCGATGTCGGCCTGTTGATAGCCTGCCTGGGCCATGAAGAGGGCGCGTAGCGTGGTCTCACCACCGGCCGCACTCTCGCCGGCCGATGGCGCAACGGCGGGCGCGGCGCAGGCGGCGAGCAGCATGGACAGAATCAGGAACACAGAAATCCGAAACTTCAGCATATTCCCCTCCTATTTGGTTGATATTGGTACTGCTGCGAAACATCTACAACGAGCTGCCCCTAAACAAGGGCGGAGTGCGACAGTTTAGGCGCCGCTATTCCGGGCTTGTCGATGGCGGAGTCGGCCCGGTCACTGCGATCAATGCATTTCCACGGCGGTGACGCCGATGCCGCTGCGTAGGAAGTTGAACTGAACGTTGGGATGATCGGCCAGGAGGGACATGGGCACGGACGTGTCGGCGATGCGATTGGCGATCATATAGGTAGTTAGGCGCAGTCCGAACGCGTTGTCGTGCGTACCCGCATGCCAGATCGACACCTTTTCTGCGCGCCAGGTTTCCACCGGACCGACGGTAACGGCCTGACTGGGCACGTTCTGGACCACGCCGCCGCCCGAAGTACGGGCATTCTGCATCAGCGTGATGGGATGAAGATCGACCACACGCGTGCCCAACTTGCGGTATTCTTCCGGCGGTGGCGGCTCATCAACCCATGGCCCTAGCCGCTGAGGCGGATCGTTGAAGGCCCAGTGCTTCACCTCCCCCTGGCCGCCCTGCATGGTTACGCAGCGCGCGCGATCCCAGCTTGCGATATACTCGGCCGGGTCCGCCTGGGGAAAGTGGATATTTTCCGGCGGCATGCGCAGGTCCGGCCGAATGCGATTGAAACAGAGCTCCATGTCCGCCCGGGCGAAACTGAGGGGAAAGTCGTACTCCACCTCTTTCCCATCCACCACCCATTCGTCCATGCCCCAGAAATGACAGTGCGTGAGGTCGAT